>CAJYSL010000082.1 GCA_913777515.1 uncultured Mucilaginibacter sp. | reverse complement strand
GCGAATTGTTAAGCAACTCGCCTGGTATCATTGTGGTAGACGATGTAGCCAACCTGAAATACCCAATGCCGTTAGACGCTCACGAAAAAGACGAGGTATTTGTAGGCCGTATCCGCAGAGACGAGACTCAGCCTAATACTTTAAACGCCTGGATAGTATCAGACAACCTGCGTAAAGGCGCTGCAACCAACGCTGTGCAGATTGCTGAATACCTGGTAGCAAAAAATTTGGTAGGCGACGCTGTTGAAGCTTAGTCGCCATGATCAACTAAACAAAAATGGGGAAGATTAATCTTCCCCATTTTTGTTTAACAGTATTTAAACGTTAGCTAACCATTTCGGCAATCGTCTTCTCAATAATATCGCAACAGGTATCCATCTGCTGAGCAGTAATTACCAACGGTGGCGAAAAGCGGATGGTATGCCCGTGAGTAGGCTTGGCCAGCAAACCATTATCTCTTAACTTCATGCACACATCCCAGGCTGTAAAATCCAACCCGTCAGCAATGTCGATGGCATTTAACAGCCCCCTGCCCCTTACTGCGGTAACTACGTTAGGATAACGGCTTTGCAACTGCTGCATTCGTTCTCTAAAAATCAAACCTAACTCAGAGGCATTTTCAGGTAGCTCTTCATCAGCAATCACTTTTAAAGCAGCAACTGATACTGCAGCCGCAAGCGGGTTACCCCCAAAGGTCGAACCATGCTCGCCCGGACGGATGCATAACATGACCTTATCATTAGCCAGCACGGCCGAAACCGGTAGCACGCCGCCTGCCATGGCTTTGCCTATAATCAGCACATCGGCCTGCACATCGTCGTAATAACTGGCTAATAATTTACCTGTGCGGCCAATGCCGGTTTGTATCTCATCGGCCAATAGCAATACATTATACTGCTTACACAAAGTATGCACTGCCGCCAGGTAACCCTCTTGCGGAACAATAACACCAGCTTCGCCCTGTATGGGTTCTACTAAAAAAGCACAGATATCAGGATTACTTTTCAGCTGAGCTTCCAAAGCTTCCAGGTTGTTATAGGGTATTACGGTAAAACCAGGCAAGTAAGGGCCAAACTGGTCTTTAGATTCCGGACTATCCGAAAAAGAAATAATACCCGTAGTACGACCGTGGAAGTTACCACCGGCCACCAAAATATGAGCTCGGTTATCTGCAATGCCTTTATGCTGATAAGCCCATTTACGAGCCAGTTTTATAGCCGTCTCCACTGCTTCGGCTCCTGAGTTCATAAATAATGCCTTGTCGTAATTAAACAACCGGCAAACATACTCTTCGGCTTTGCCCAATTGGTCGTTATAAAATGCGCGCGAAGTTAGCGTAAGTTGCTGCGCCTGCGTAACCAGCGCATCAATAATGCGCGGATGACAATGCCCCTGGTTTACGGCACTGTAGGCCGATAAAAAATCGAAGTACTGCTTCCCTTCTACATCCCATAAATAAACACCTTCGCCTTTAGATAATACAACCGGCAGCGGGTGATAATTGTGTGCACCATAGCGCTGTTCGGTATCTATAAAATCCTGAGTGTGAGACAAAGTAAGCATAAGAAAAATAATTAGTACTTTAATAATAACGCTACAGGCTGCATGATATTGGCCCTAAACGGCTCTTAAGGTAACAAATATGTAGCTGATAAACAGCACGGCAGCTAAAAATTGTATTTTGAGTATATTGCGTGATAAAACGGATTAACTGAACTGGCTTTATCTTTTAAGATGAATAAATTTTTACTTCCTGCATTGGCCATAGCATTTACAGCTACTGCTTATGCACAACCCCCTGCACTAACCGTTAAAGATTACGAGCGTGCCGAAAGTATGCTGAGCTATAACACTACACCTTACGTTGATGGCGCCGGCATACGCCCTAACTGGCTGCCCGGCGATAAGCTGTGGTACCGCATGGTAACCGCCAAAGGCACCGAATTTGTAATGGTTGACCCGGCTAAAGGCACAAGCAACCCTGCGTTCGACCATCAAAAAATGGCTGCAGCATTATCAACAGCAACCGGCACCCAATATAGTGCTGATAAACTGCCCATCCAGGCTATTATGCCATCCGCCGATGGCAAGACCATATCCATTTATGCCAACGGCAAAACATGGAAAGCCGACCTGCAAAACTATACCTTGAGTGAAGATGCCACGCAAAGCATGCCACGCCCAATGGCCATGGGCCGCAGAGGCGGCGGTTTTAACGAGGTAGCTTCGCCGGATGGTAAAAAGTCTGCTTTTATTAAGGATTATAACTTGTGGATAAGGGATTTAGCTTCGGGACAAGAAACCCAGCTGACTACCGATGGCATAAAAGATTTTGGCTATGCCACCGATAATGCCGGCTGGAAACATAGTGACCGGGCTATACTGCAATGGTCGCCTGACTCCAGAAAGATTGCCACGTTTAAACAAGACCAGCGTAAAGTAGGTAACATGTACCTGGTTACCACCAATGTGGGCACACCTAAACTGAGCAGCTGGAAATATCCTTTACCCGGCGATAAGGAAATTGCCATGATACATCGCTGCATCATTGAGGTAGACCAACCCAAAGTAATTATGCTCAAGGTGCAACCCGACCCGCACCGGGCTACCTTGAGCGATGATATTTCCAGCAGCGGTACTTTTGATGATGTAAACTGGTCGCCCGATGGCTCGCAGCTGGCTTTTGTATCCACCTCACGCGACCATAAGCAGGAAAAGGTACGTATTGCCAACGCTGCCACCGGCGATGTGCGTGAGGTTTTTGAGGAAGTGGTACCCACGCAGTTCGAATCGGGCTGGGATGCCATTAACTGGCGTTACCTGCCTAAAAGCAATGAAATCATCTGGTTTTCGGAACGCGACAACTGGGGACATTTATACTTATACAACGCGCAAACCGGCAAGGTTAAGAACCTAATTACCCCAGGCAATTTTGTAGTGACTCAACTACTTAAAGTGGATGAAAAAAACAGGCAGCTTTACTTTTTAGGCGGCGGTCGCGAGCCGGGCAATCCTTATTTTAGTTACCTGTACCGTGTAAATTTTGATGGTAAAAAACTCACGCTGCTTACGCCCGAAAACGGCAACCATCAAATTACGTTTTCGCCTACCGAAAACTATTTTGTAGATAACTATTCTAAGCCCGACGTGCCGGGCGTGATGGTAATGCGCAACCTGAACGGCAAGTTGATAGCCACTTTAGCTAAAACAGATATATCGCGGCTGACCGCTACCGGCTGGAAAGCGCCTACGCCTATTATCGTTAAGGCAGCCGATGGCAAAACCGATTTGTACGGGCTGATGTTTACGCCAACCCGGCTTGACCCAGCAAAAAAATACCCCATCATTAATTACATCTATCCGGGTCCGCAGGGCGGCAGCGTGGGTAACTGGTCATTCTCAGCAGCACGAGGCGACCATCAGGCATTGGCCGAACTGGGTTTTGTGGTGGTGATGATTGAGGGCACCAGCAATCCCCTACGTTCTAAAAGCTACCATGATATGAATTACGGGCACATGTCTGAAAACACTTTGCCCGACCAAGTGAGCGGCATGCAGCAACTGGCGCAAAAATATCCGTACATTGATATTAACCGTGCCGGCATCTGGGGGCACTCAGGAGGTGGCTTTGCTACCGCAGCAGCAATGTTCCGCTACCCCGATTTCTTTAAGGTGGGTATTTCTGAGTCGGGCAACCACGACAACCGTAACTATGAGGACGACTGGGGCGAACGCTATATAGGTTTAGAAACCAAAGATGCCAGCGGCAAGTCTAACTACGAAGACCAGGCTAACCAGAACTTCGCCAAAAACTTGAAAGGCAAACTGATGCTGGCTCACGGTATGATGGATGATAATGTGCCGCCATACAATACACTGCTGGTAGTAGAAGCGCTTGAAAAAGCCAACAAAGATTATGACCTGGTAATTTTCCCTAACAGTGCACATGGTTACGGCCCATACAGCACTTACATGATGCGTCGCCGCTGGGATTATTTTGTACGTAACCTTTTGGGCGCTGAGCCGCCAAAAGAGTATCAATTTAAAAGATAAGCTTGATTGGTGTAAGGGCAAATAATTTACCGCCGATAGTTAAAGCAGAAAAGCAGCCCTCACGAGCTGCTTTTCTGCTTTAGATTTATTTATTACTGTTTTTTATCAGGTGCTTTGTTAATCAAATCCATAAACTGGTCAAGCTTAGGAGTAATGATAATTTGCGTGCGACGGTTCTTAATTTTTCCGGCTTCGGTATCGTTACTGGCTACCGGATTAAATTCGCCGCGGCCGCCAGCAGTTAAACGTTTAGGGTCAACATTGTAATTGTTTTGCAGTGCCTGCACAACTGATGATGCCCTTAAAGCGCTTAAGTCCCAATTGTTGCGGATGTTAGGTTTCGAAATCGGCACGTTATCAGTGTTACCTTCTACCAGTACGTCATAATCTTTATAGTCAGTGATAATTTTAGCAATCTTGCTCAAGGTTTCACCGGCTTTGTCAGATATTTCGTAGCTGCCCGATTTGTACAGCATATTATCTGACAGTGAAATGTATACTACACCTTTCAGCACCTGCACGTCTACATCCTTCATTTCTTCGCGGCTCAGCGAGCGGGTCAGGTTATTGGTTAACACCATATTAAGCGAGTCGCTTTTATTTTTACTGGCAATGAGTTGCTGTATATATTTGTTGGAGGAGTTAATCTCGTCAACCAGTTTAGAAATGTTGGTGTTACCCTGGTTAGATGAGGTTAAACATTTATCCAATGCCGCCTGTAAAGCCCGCATATTCGACCGCTCGCCGGCTATCTGGTCTTCCAGGCTTTTTACACGGGTGTTGGCGTTGGCCAGTTCCTGCTGACTATTTAAAAATCGTATGTTCAGGTCTTTATGCTTGGTTTGCAAACTATCGTAGTTGGTTTGCAAGGCTGCATATTTTTTGGTGCTTACACAACCTGACACTAAAACAATGGATAATAAGGCCACCGGCCATCTTAAAATTTTCATAGTATCTGATTTTTGATTTAAATAATGAACGTTAGGTTGCCTCGCTACATTACTCCACATAGCTGCAAACACTAACTTCTAATCGTAAATTAATTTTATTTAACAAAAAATCAGCCAAGTGGTTTAATAAGGCAGATGCGGGCCGCCTGCAAGAACTCTGCCTGTGTACATTAAATAAAGCCAGTCAGGACAGATTGGGATAGTCTTGAACCAGCTATTTTATATGGTGACCTGTGGCACTTTTATTGTTAACTTTGTATTGCTCATGCATAAAACGGTATCCAACAAAGGCATTATTGTCTCACTTTTAGTTATTTCCGGTTGGATGACTTCTACCATACTGTTAATGCAATGGCAGGTAAAGTTTAGCAACCCCTTGTTGTATTTGCTCATATTACTGCAGATGCATTTGTACACCGGCTTGTTTATTACCGCGCACGATGCCATGCATGGCACAGTATCATCAAACAAGACCATCAACAACGTCGTAGGTTATTTAACCACATTTTTATATGCAGCGTTCTGGTACCCGAAACTGCTAACCAAACACCACAAGCATCACAGCCACGTACATACCGACGAAGACCCCGACTATCACCATGGCAGTTTTTGGGCCTGGTATATACGGTTTATCCGTAATTATCTTTCTATATGGCAGGTAGTATTTATGGCTGCTCTGTTCAATATCCTCAAAATATGGATTCCGCAAGCTAACCTGATTTTGTTTTGGGTAGTGCCATCATTGTTGAGCACGTTGCAGTTATTCTATTTTGGTACTTATCAGCCGCACAAAGGCGAGCATGACAACCCGTATCATTCACGCTCACAAAAAAAGAATCATGTGTTTGCCTTTTTGTCTTGTTATTTTTTTGGTTACCATACCGAGCACCATGCTTCGCCGGGCACCCCTTGGTGGATGCTTTGGAAAACACGGTAAAACATCCGTGCAAACTATATCTCCGGTTTTTTATGCGGTAATATGCTATCAACCCTGACGACTTTACACTCGATTGACAAAGAAATTCAGATATTTGCGGCCTGATGAGCATCCCTTTTGGAGCTCGGTGAATTAATGAAAAAAGGAGTTTTATTAGTTAATTTAGGTACGCCCGATAGTCCGGAAACCCGCGACGTTCGCCGTTACCTCGACGAATTTTTAATGGATGAACGGGTAATCGACATCAACGCCATTAGTCGTACCCTGCTGATTAAAGGTATCATCGTTCCTTTTCGCGGTCCTAAATCGGCCAAATCATATAAAGAGATTTGGACGCAGGAAGGCTCGCCATTAATGATTTACACGGTTAAAGTTACCGAAGCTTTGAGGCAGCGTTTAGGCGACGAATACCATGTGGAGATGGCTATGCGCTACCAAAACCCATCCATACAATCAGCTTTAGATAAACTGCGTGCTGCGCAGGTAACCTCTATACAGGTTATCCCGCTTTTTCCGCAATATGCCTCGGCTTCTACAGGTTCCGTTCATCAAAAAGTGATGGAAATTGTAGGCAAATGGCAGGCTATTCCGAGCATCAGCTTTATTAACTCCTTTTACGATAATGACCTGGTGATTAAAGGTTTTGCCCAAAATGGCGCTAAATACAATCCTGCCTCATACGACCATGTGTTATTCAGCTTTCACGGCTTGCCGCAACGCCATATGCTTAAAGCTGACGAAACAAAGCAACATTGCCTTAAGGTAGCCAACTGCTGCGACACCATCACCGGCGCTAACCGCTTTTGTTATAGCGCGCAGTGCCATGCCACGGCCCGTTTGATTGCCGGAAAGCTAAACATCCCAAAAGAAAAATACACCCTGACTTTCCAGTCCAGATTAGGCCGCGACCCTTGGATGCAGCCTTACACCAGCGAGGTGATAGCCGAACTGGCAAAAAAAGGGGTAAAACGCATGCTGGTATTTTGCCCTGCCTTTGTGGCCGACTGTCTCGAAACCATTTTTGAGGTATCGGTAGAATATGACGAAGAATTTAAAGCTTTAGGCGGTGAGCATATCCAACTGGTAGAAAGCCTGAACGATTCACCTATCTGGGTAGATGCTTTAGAGCGGTTGGTGAGAGAAGGCAGATAAGCAGATAATTTATTGCTGCTTTAGACTTCTCAATCCTGCTTAATCGTAATATTTTGCATAATGATGTCCGTAGCGCCCTGGCTTTTTGCCACAAAGCTACGGGCTGCATTGCCGGCTGCTAAACGGATCTCGTTGTTCATTAATTGGTCAACTATTCCGTTGAGTTCGGCTTGTGTACTGATACTGAAACCGGCCCGCAGGCTAATCAAATCAATAGCCTCTTTAAAACGGGTATAATTAGGGCCAAATATGACTGGTAAGCCAAAGGCAGCTGCCTCTAAAGTATTATGTATACCTACCCCGAAGCCGCCTCCTATAAAGGCGATATCCGCATATTGGTACAAAGAGGATAGCATCCCGATGTTATCAATTACCAAACATTGAAAATTACTGATGGGATTATTATTGTTATTAATCTGAGAATAGCGGATAGCTTTTCCTGGAGGCAATACTTGTAACAGTTTGTTAATTTTATCTTCACCTATTTCGTGCGGTGCAAATATGAATTTCCAGTCGGGGTATCGCATTACTACTGCTGCCAGTAAATCTTCGTCGGCAGGCCAGGTGCTGCCTGCAACAAAAAGCGGAGAAGCGGCTTTAAATTCTTCAATCACCGGTAAGGCTTTAGGCTGAGCTGCGTTAGCCCACACCCTGTCAAAACGCGTGTCACCACTTAGCAGTACCTTTTGAATGCCCAAGCCTTGGAGTAGTTGTACCGAAGCAGCATCCTGCACAAAAAAACAGGTAACCTTGCTCAACATTTCGCGGTGCAAACCGCCATACCATTTAAAAAAAGCCTGCTGCGGCCTGAAAATGGCTGATATTACATACAGCGGAATTTGCTGCTTATTCAACTCATTAAAATAATGGTACCAGTATTCGTACTTGGTAAACATAGCGGCGGCTGGTTTAATCGTATTAATGAAATCGCGGGCGTTACCCGGTGTATCTATGGGCAAATAATATACATCATCAGCCAACGGTGTGTTTTTGCGTATCTGGTAACCAGACGGTGAAAAAAAGGTAATAACTATCTGGTGAGCAGGATAATGCTGTCTGACGGCCTCCAACACTGGCCTACCCTGCTCAAACTCACCCAATGATGCAAAATGGAACCAGATGCTTTGTATAGCAGGGTTTATCTGCTGTTGCCTGCGGCCATCAACCCAAGCCTTTGCCTTTTTGTTAAACAACGAAACACAAAGCGCCAGCAAATAATACAGCCTTATACCAATATTATATAAAATAAGCATCATGAGTAAAACACTTCCATCAAAAAGCCGTAAAAGTAGGCAAATGGTGCAAACAATTGGTTAAAAAGCATTCCTGCTATTCAACATTAAATACCTATAATTGCTCAAAAAAACACATTTTGTTATGAAGAAAATATTAGTAACCGGTGGCTTAGGCTTTATTGGTTCGCATAC
>CAJYSL010000081.1 GCA_913777515.1 uncultured Mucilaginibacter sp. | reverse complement strand
TCAAACTCCTCGGCTTTAAGACCCATGACCGATAACCGGCCCTGGCGTACCAGGCTGATATCTTTTAACCGCTCATCGGCTTTAATTTGCTCCAGGGTGACCGGCGTTTTTAGCGCTTCAACCGGTGAAAGGTCTACCACCACCCAGTTCGCATCATCAGTAGTAGGGTCCTGGTAAAATTCTTTAACCACTTTGGCTATGCCAATAACAGCTTTACCCTCGTTGCTATGGTAAAACAGCACCAGGTCACCTTCTTTCATTGCCTTCAGGTTGTTACGCGCTTGGTAGTTGCGCACACCATCCCAAAAGGTACGACCATCTTGATTAAACTTTTCCCAACTGTATTTAAACGGCTCCGATTTTACCAGCCAATATTGCATATAAAATATAATTTAAATCTTGATTAATAAGCTTCGACGCTGTAAAGGTGAAAAAAGGAGACGATAAATTAAAATATCAGCCATGGCTAATAATTCAATATGGGTTGCCATCAAAGCAAAAACCCGCACATGCCATAGCATGCGCGGGTTAAATCAATAAAAGCTAATATACTATTATGGTATAGTTACTGCACCGGCTGCATAGTACGCTTTTACAGCCTTACGCAAGTAGCCTCCATCATCGTCACTACTTTCGTTAGAGCCGGTTACGCCATCGTTAGCACTATCCATGTAGCTGGTACATGCAGCGGCACCTTTGCCGAACAAGAACGCGATAACACCGGCCTGTGCGTAATCATTTAACCGGCTGGTGTTGCGGCTATCCAATACCGGCTGCATAAAATATTCTGGCCTGTTATCTTTGTAATGCCCGCTGGTATTGTTGCAGGTTTGTGTTTTGGTGTTACCCATAGGTATTTGCCAAAGCATTATTTTTTGACCGGTTTCCTGGTTTAATCTTTTCAAAAACCTTCTGAAGCGCTCAAAATCGCTCATATTATCGCCGGTACCAGAACCATCCGTGGTCCACATGGTGTTGCTTTTGTTGTTTACCAGTTGGTCGTACCCGGCATCGCGGTCGGCAAACTCTGCAAAAATTAAATCAAACGAAGCGCCTAACGATTTGTAATAAGTTGCCGTTTGTGAGGCCAATAGCTCGGGGTTGTTTTTACCTTTCACTAAATCGGTACCGGTTGCCCATTGCGATGCATGCCAGCCCAAAAGTACGTTAGGCGCATATTTATCGCGCATACTTAATATTACTTGTGCCAATCCTTTTGCATCATTGGTATAGCCCTGAGCATCGGCATAACCGCTTTGGCTTACCTTGATGGTATTTTTGCCGGCATCATCTTTGTACATTTGCATGTAGCCCAATAAATCGGGTTCGTAATGGATAATTACCGTGCTACCAAATTCTTTACAAATCTGCAGGATGAACTTCCAGTCTTCAAAATACTTGCGCATGGTTTCGCTGTCGTTCATGTTGGCAAAAGCCGGGTCCTGGTTAAGCCCGCGGGCCGGAACCAAGTTGTAGTAAGTAAATACCGGGGTTTTACCCATTTGCTGGGTTTGCTGCAAAAAATTGCGGGCAAATTGTCCCGAAGGAAAATTCCAGGTAGTCCAGCCGTTAGCGAAAATGTCTCCGGCCAGGTAAGTATAGCGATATTCGGCTTCGTTGATAAATTGCGAACTCTGTCCCGCCGAATTTTCGACACCCATTGCCAGATGCTTAGGCAGCATAGCCGGCATATGCTGGGTAACGTTTATCGAACTCTCGATATGCGTTGGCAAGCCGCTCTCGTTAGTTGATGGTGTACTTATTTCTGACTTTTTACAACTCACTAAAAAGATCAGCAATAAAAAAAACGTAATTCTCTGCATTCAATCAATAGTTTAAAATTATTAGGGTGCCTAAATGTAACAAAAGCGTTGCAAATGGCCAAAAAATTCCAACAAGGATAATTTCATCCAGTTAGATTTAAAATTCTATCAAAAGTTAATTATGTTTTTTACAAAAGCACACAGGCCTGCATGCTTATTTACTCTCTTGTACGCAGATTATTTGAGTAAGTTATAATTTTCCTAAAAATAAATTTTCCAGCTACGCAAAATACCCTCCTAAAGAAGCAATTATTTTATCGCGACATAAAAATTAACTATTTCTTTACAATTTAGTACAGATCTAATCATGTTAAACATTTGGTGAAAGCCTGGGTTATCTTAAACTAAAAGCTAAATAAATACCTATGAAAAACGGACTTTTTGAATATGGCGACCAAGTGGTGATTACATCAACAGACGAGAAGGGCACTGTTAATATTAACCAGGTTAACGATGGCGACCCAGTTGAGGTAGAATTGGAATCGGGAGAGGTGAAGCAGTTTGCCGAAGACGAACTGGAGTTTGATGAAGACTTTCAGCCCGATACCGGCGAATAATAAAAGTAAGCAGGTGGGCCTGCTCCGTTATTAACTACAGGCTCACTTGTTTGCATTAATGCAATATTTTAAAAATGAGTTCTTTTAGTAGCTCACCGTGCGAAGCGTTTGAATTCATACCTTTACTCTTCAAATCGTACTCGCGCAGCCAGCCTATAATCTGCATGCATTTATAAAAATCGAACGTGCGGCTGGCCGTTTCGTAATCTTTAATAAAGTAAGGATTTACCCCTAATTCGCGGGCGGCATCCTGCGGCGTCCGGCCTTTTACATACTGATAGAGCAACACTTTACTAAAAAAATTATTCAGGTTACCCAAAATTAGCACAATGGGGTTAGCTTTAGGATTAGCTTCAAAATAATTGATGATTTGATTAGCCTTCAACACATCGCGCCTGATGAGGGCTGATTGCAACTCAAAAACATTATATTCTTTGCTGATGCCAATATTATCCTGAATTTCTTTTAAGCTGATTTCCTGTCCGGCAGGTACATTGAGCATCAGCTTATCCAATTCATTGGCTATTTTGGATAAATCGTTACCTAAATAATCGCATAGCATACCGGATGCCTGCGCACTTATTTTATAATTTTTACCGGCAGCGTATGACTCAATCCAGGCCGGCACTTTGTTATCGTACAAGGTGGCCGACTCAAAAACCAAGCCCTTTTTTTCGATGGCTTTGTAAGCCTTTTTACGCTTATCAAACTTGCCATACTTGTAGCAAAAAACCAGTATGGTGGTGCTTAACGGATTTTCGAAGTAGCTCAGTACCGGGTTGATGCCTTTTTTATCAGCATCTTCTTTGCCCCACTTCATGTCCTGCGCTTCTTTTACAATAACTACCTGATAATCGGCCATCATGGGGTAACGCTTGGCTGCGTTTAACACCGTCATAATGTCTGTATCCTTACCATACCATACCGTTTGGTTAAAACCCTTCTCAGCATCAGAAAGCACGCTGTTTTCAATCTGGCTGCTAATGAGGTCGATAAAGTAGGGTTCCTCGCCGTGCAGTAAATAGATGGGCTTATACTTACGGTTTTTTATATCTTTGATAATATCGTTGGCAGTCATCTTTAAGCAGGCGCAATTTACAAAATTTACCCGGTTAGAATTTGACTGCAAAGTTAAATTGCTCCATGGACTTACTGCAGCCCTTAAATCTTCCTCCCCATCCCTTTAAATTAACAGAACAAAACGGGCAGCTATATATTTTTGATATACTCCGCAAAAAACAGCTTTTGTTAACCCCCGAAGAGTGGGTACGCCAGCATTTTGTTCAGTACCTGATGCAGGTAAAGGGTTACCCCAAAACGCTTATTAAACTTGAAGGTGGCCTCAAAGTAAACGGTATGGCTAAACGGAGCGACATTGTCATCTTTAATCAATCAGGCCAAAAGGCGTTAATGGTGGAATGTAAAGCCCCCGGCGTGGCTATTACCCAAAAAGTATTTGACCAGATTGCGCTATATAACATTACACATCGCATACCCCTGCTGGCCGTGAGCAATGGGTTGCAGCATTATTATTGCGTGATTGATTTTGAGCAAGCCAATTACCGGTTTATTGAAGACCTACCGGCTTACAACGTAATAAGGCATTAAGCCACTATTTTTTTGTGATTGACCAGCATCAGCACCTTTTCCTTGAGTTCTTCGGGTTTAAAGGGTTTGGACAGGTAATCGTTCATGCCGGCATCAAAAACCCGCTCACGAATATCGGTGAGGGCCGATGCCGTAAGTGCTACAATAGGAATGTTGGCTTTTTGCTTATCCTCTAATTTACGAATTTGCATGGCAGCATCAAAACCGTTAAGCACCGGCATCTGCAGATCCATCAGTATCACGTCGAAATTCTTTTGCTGCACCATTTCAACAGCAATTTTTCCGTTCTCAGCAAATGAGGCATTGATGGCCCACTTAGAGAAGAACTTTTTCATCAACATAGTATTGATCATGTTGTCTTCGGCCACTAAAATGTGGAGGCTTTTTAGCTGGCTATCGCCATCGGTTTCAACTTTGGGAGCCAGTGCAGGCTCGCTGGCCGGAGCTTCTGATACCACAACCGGCATATTGAGATAAAACCAAAACTCAGACCCAAGTCCGGGCTTGCTGTTTACCTGCATTTGTACGCCTTTTAATTCCAGCAAACGCTTTACAATAGCCAAACCTAAACCCGTGCCCCCGTATTGGCGGGTAGTAGTAACCGACTCTTGGGTAAATGGCTCGAATATAGCTTTGAGGCTGTCGCCATGTATACCAATGCCAGAGTCTTTGACCGAGAAGCGGACGTTCATGTAATTATTGTGTTCCTCTTCGCAAGTCACGTTTACTTTAACGTAACCATCGGTGGTAAATTTGATGGCGTTACTTACCAGGTTAAAAATAATCTGGGCAATGCGGGTAGGGTCGCCTATTACCGTTTTATGATTGAGTTTTTCATCAATCATCAATTTAAAATCGAGCCCTTTCTCGTTGGCTTTGATAATTTGGCCACCGCAGATGTTGTTCATAAGGTCGGTTAAATCAAACCTGATGTTTTCAAATACAACCTTCCCCGATTCAATCTTATTAAAGTCCAGCACGTCGTTAACAATAGCCAATAAGTTACTGGCCGAAAACCGCAAAATTTCCAGGTTCTCTTTTTGGTCGGTACGCGGATTGCTCATCATGAGCAGGTTACTCATCCCTATCACGGCGTTAAGCGGCGTACGAATCTCGTGCGACATGGTAGACAAAAACTCCGATTTGGCCTGCGTTGACTTTTCGGCTTTCTCGATAGCCTTTTCGAGGTTGATGTTGAGCTTGG
>CAJYSL010000080.1 GCA_913777515.1 uncultured Mucilaginibacter sp. | reverse complement strand
CGGTTATCACAAACAGAACGACCAAAAAGTCAGACGTTTTAATGCGTTGAAATATTTTGAATACGGACATTACAATTATCTATTAGCACGGGAGACGAGAAAAGTTTTTGACAACGCTAAGCTTCTTCATGAATTAGAGAACTCCGTTAAGACTAATTGCTACTTTTTTTCAACAAAGACTCAAGCTGACTTATATAGATTTATGAGTCATCTTAAGCTTGAGTATGATGTTTATAATCACTCTGCCAATTGGGTTAAGGAGCTAATTGAAATAATAAACCCTTCTATAATCATCTGTGAAGGAAAAAGCGCATTCGAAAGAATAACCAGAACTAAATGCGACGGCCCGATCGTTGGTGCTCTATCAGGAATATACAATGATATCCCGGTTATTGGTTATAGCCGTAACCGAAGTTTTATAAATGAGAAAGATTCTGTGAGTAAACTTATTAAAGAAACTTATGACAAACTATCGGTGACATATTCAGAGCGAAAAATGGAAAAGATTCCTTACGAAAGTTGGCGTGTTTCTTAGTTATCACTCCAACGAAAACTCAAATCACCACCCAGTCATACCGATGCATATCGGCATCCCACAGGACAGGCTATCTTTTGTGCCGGAATATTCATTACTTAGCACGTGGGATGCCGATATGCATCGGCATGACTGGGTGGGGTTTATAGGATTGGATAAGAAAATACGGACCCCACGAACTTTGGCTTATAGGATTTCTGCCCTCAATCCGATGGCGACCACTTAGATTAATAGCGTTTTAAATTTATCAAAGGAATATTAATAACAACGTTTGCAGTGACGACTAATTCTCTGCTGCCCGAGCCTGTTTAATGTTCAGACTTTCTCAACGCGTATGTTTCTACTACAACTTTATAGGCATGTACAATGCCGTTTTTGATACGGTTCCAAAAGCTTAAAGGTTCTTCAATAATCTCTTCCTGAACTGTCTCAACAACTTCGGGTTTGGGTGCCCGGACTTGTGTTTCGCTAAGCGGCCTAACTATCTGCCTGCGCCTTCGTGGCCGAGATTGATATCGTTTAATTTCAGCATCAAGCCAGTCATTGTACCATTTTTCGAAATTTATCCGGCCTCCGGTCTCTTCGTCAATCAGCGGCTCAATCTCCTGATTTGAGCTTCTGTCGTCAACCCATATATTTCCATATTCTGCACCATTCACAACCAAAAAAAGGAATGTTCCGCATCCCGCGTGGCATAGGCGTATGGTACCGTTAATGATGGCATTTCGTTGGAAATCATCACCATCACGGCCATATTTAAAGTCACCTCTCGTCCAGCGTTCCGTTAACGGAAAAGGTTCGGATAATTTGTTTTCCAGGCTGTCTAAATACACTGCGTTGTGGGTGGAGTCCCAATAACTTAAAGGCATAATCTGCCACGGGCCTATGCCACCATCAAATATTTGATTGATAAAAGCCCGGAAATCTGGCGGGAGCTTTATCTGATGTTTAGCTTCAAAGTCGAGTAGATCGCTTTCAGGTATTGGTTTATTAATGTAACCATAATCTCCGTTAGGATTAAGTTCGATAAGTTGGTGAAGCTTGTCTAAAATTTGCTGAGTATCCATTGAGGTTATGGCTGATGCTAAAGTTAACAACTTATTTTGTCAACTCGCAGATAACAAATACTTCAGGGGTAGTTACTACACCCTCGTCGACCTCGAATTCAACTTTCCAATGCTTTCTTTCAGGTGGCGGTGCGCCTCGTCAACGGCTTGCACGGTGGAATCACAACCGAGTGTGCGCAGCTTTTGGCTGGCTGCAGTTAGACTTTGGTCGAGCGTACGGGTAAGCACGTGGTCGCCCATGACGGATAACGACAGCAGCAGGACGTCTTCCATGCGCTTTTGTTGTTCGGCCGTGAATCGGTCCATTTTAGCGGTCAGGGTATTGATGATGCCCACAAACACCTGGTGCTGCATAGATTCGGACGATACCACCAGCAAGTTTTCAAAACCGCCCATCAGGGCCTCAAAAACATTATCGCTGTACAAAATCACTTCGCTGCCTTTCTCTTTCGGCAGTTCTTTTTCGGTACTCAGGGCGCCCAAAATGTTGTGCAGCACGTTTACGCAAAGCACACCGGGGGCGGGGTTGGAGTGGGCGGTAGAGGCCGATGTCCAGGCAATGGTATCAATTTGGGTAATGCCGTAGGCCGCGTCAAAATCAATGTCGCGCTGTATATCAAACCGGATGCTTTTGTGGATGGCTTGTTTCAGCGCCAGCTCGTGGTCTTGCCCGTTTACCACCACGGCCAGTTCTTCGCCAAAGGCTACATAATCGCCCACGCAGTGGTGCAGTATCACCTTGCTGCCGGGGCAGTTGTCGGTTACAAATTGAGCCAGAAATTTAGTGTCAATATCAATAATATAGCCGCCCTTTTCGCACACTAAGACGCTGGATTTATCGGTACTGGTTGTGTGGATGGGTGTGGTAAAACTCAGGGCTTTCAGCTGCCTTTCGCGGGCGGCTAACACGCGGTAATAAATGGCGTTTACAATTTCGGCCGGCCGCATTTGGTTAATGGTGGTGTACATCAGTAATACCAAAAAGTACAGGGCAAGCGCCGTGAGGCAAAAGGCAATGGTGCCGCCCCAAACCGGGTTAAAAGGCTTGTTTACCGTGGCCAGTATAATCATGGCGTACAGGGCCAGGCCCACAAAAAAGCCCAGGTAAAACTGGTTGGTTTTACGCCGCAAAAACTGGTCGAACACCTGCGCCGTCATCGACCCGGCCGACTGCTGCACAATCACCAGCAGCAAAGTTGTAGTTAGCGTGGTCACCGAAATAGTGCCCGACACAATAGCGCCCAACAAATTACTGGTAGCATCGGCGTTGGCAAAAATGTGGGTCTGCAAAAAATGCCTCACCGGGCGCAGGCTGGCAATGCGTTCCTGGTCTAAAAAACTACTAAACCCTGCCAGGCATAAAAACAGGATAATGATGATGGAGGGAAGCAACAAAAACTCCGACAGTGCCCGGCGTACAATCACTAAAACGGAGTCGTTGGTTTTAATTTTAGACATAGCGTATTTTTAAGTACCAGCAATTACAATAACCGCACGGTCCATCATCATTTGGGCGATGGCCTTTTTATGGATACTTAACCTGCTAACTGTTTATCGGTTTTATTTTTGATAAATTGGATGGAATCGAATGGAGTTCAATTAATTTGAGTTACTGCTTTACGGTACTAAAGCCGCCAAACAGCCCGGTGTTTTGATATAGCCAAACAAAGCCCAATGCCACCAGGCACATCAGCAACACCCATAAGCCAAAGTAAGCATGCGAGGTGCCGGGCAAAACCATAGGCAGCAGCGACATGGCGTAGGCCGGGGTGAGCTTAAACCGAACAATGCTGAACAATACCGTGACTGCGGCAAAATCAACCAGCGTGGCCAAAAGCAGATTTTTAAACAAATAAAGGCTTGCAGTACCAAGCAGCGCGGCGGCCACCAGGCAAATTATCTGTTTGCCCAAAACGCCGGCAGAGTAAGCATCTTTATGCATCGACTCGTAACCAACTACCACAACCGGCGGGATGGCCGCCAAAAACATCCAGCCGGTAGACCGGCATATGAGTATCCATACCGACAAAAAAATAAAATACAACCATCGATGCTGACGACCGGGCGACTTGATAGGCTCCGCCAGCGATAACCCTTTGTAAAACAAATGGATATACCCAAACAGCAAAAGCGTCAATACCACCACCGAATACACAAACATCATGGATCCGGCATGGGTAATAACGGGCAGCAATCCCGTAGCAAATGCCGGAGCCAGGGCGCTTTTAAAAGCAGTAAGCACCAAAATAACCAGCGCAAGCACCATGATGAGCTTGGCTGCCTGGTCGATAGCCAATTGGTTAATCAAAAACCCGACGACCGCGGTAAGCGATGGCAGCAAAAACAAATGAAACGGCCTGGCCAGCCACGCCGGGTTTTGGTACACCAGACTACCTATAGCCAAAGCGCTTACCTCGGGTAAAATAATTTCCCGGTTGTTAAAAAACATGGCCGCGCCAATCATCAAAAAAATGATAATGTAAGCCGGCAGGGTTTTCATGAACCAATCTTTGCTGATGCTAAGCATAGCGCAATAGTAAGGTTTCTTTGGCTGGGTGGAGGATAGTTTGTGTTGATGTTTTGGTGTGTTTTGATATTCAATATTTAAATCAATCTCTTTTACTTGCTATTATTTGATGTAAGTAAAAATTGAGTTTAGCTCTTGTACATAAATTAAGCAATGAACCACGAGATTTTAAAAAAGTATGATGTTAGTTTCAAAACAACATCGCATGGCAAATTAGTTAATGCCAAAAATCGGGTTAGCTCATTTTTGTTCCTTTATAGAAATCTGGAGGATGTAAGTGATTTCATTAGTCACATAGACTCAATAGTTATCGGTGAAGCTAATCCTTACGAATACAGTTATGGTGAGCCAGTGTTAAATATATATGCCACATTAACAACTGATGAGTTAATTCTCATGGGCAAGGATAATCTTAACCCATTATTTATTCCATTAACAGATTTTAAAGAATTGTTGCTGGCTTGGAGGGAATATTTGACTATTTGATTATTTGGTGAGATTCGTTTTAATCTCTTGTTATCGGCGCAGGTTTGCGGAAGCGGAAATAGCGCGATACACTTGTACCGTACTTGATAGTTTGCGTGTAAACGTTTAGGCATCTGCAAAACCTAATTGTAGAAAATTTATTTAAAAGGCTTACCTAAAGCAAGACGTCTTAAAGCTTGCATAGTGTCTTCACTATCGCACAATTCTTCTAATTTTTCATCTACGGATTCTATAAATGCGTCGGCAGCCAATCCGGTGTTAATGAGGTATATATCCCGAATTAAACTATCAATAATCATCCAGTCGTCATCGTCCATAGCTGCCTTATCTGCCTCCGAACCAAACTGGCCCCATCCATGACTGTCACCATTAAAGCGTTGGTAAATTTTTAGTTTTTCAGTTGTAATCATCAAGTTCGATTAAGTATCCATTACGTTCATTTACAGCCCTTGTCAATTTTCGGTAGCGTTTTATCACTTCCCGGCCTCCGGCTAAAAGCAAAAATAATCCTCCGGGTATAAGTAGGTAGTGGGCGCAATTCCGCTCTTTTTGTTCGTATTCTGCTTTTGAAATAAGCACACTTCCCAAAGCTTCGAGCTGATAAATCATAAACTCATTTCTTGATGATGCTATAGGGTCCGGGTCGTAGTAAATGCTGACCGGAGTTTCAGTTTTAAGTTTGCTCCTTAAAGACTCATAGTTTTGCGAAAGCCGGAACAGCAAATACTTTTGTTCCCGGTTTTGCAGCATAATCACCAAGTCGTCTAATAAGGTTCTTTTATTTGTTCTTTTTACCGACAAAATTTTGCCGGTGATGTGCCCGGCTTTTTTTAAATCTACCTTTGTTTGACTACTGTTTGCACCAAACAGCAACAGTATCCCGGAAAGAAACAGCACCCCCAAACCCTGTAAAGTTATTTTTCCTTTCTGCAGGCTTCGTATCCAGGACGTCCGGTTCATTTTTAAGTTATAAAATTTGTTTATCTTAATTGGGAGTGCGTTTTGATAAATACATCGTTCACGCCGTCTTTAAGCACAAGGCTTATATCACTTTCGTCAGTTCTGTTGTTCTTTTGACAATGATAGGTAGCCAGTTGCTTGTCAGACTCAATTTTTACTTCATCGCCTTTTTGTACTCCGTCTGGAATACTGACGTATAATTCTGCCTTGTTCCCTTTCACCTTATATGGAAAATAAGCATCTTTAAGCGTATCGGTAAACAGCCGGGTATTGGCCGTGTCAACATCAATACTGATAATACCAAAAGCATGATTGTTTGATTCTATAACGCCGGTAATACGGCCTTTGATAAAAATTCCGTTGGATAACATCCGGTCAGATTCCGCAGCTTTTTTCAAACCCCAGTCATTGCTGCATTTTATCATACCGGCGAGGCAAATAGCCGGCAATGCAAACCGAAGGTAGCTCCAGTATTTTTCCATCCCTTAAAGTAATTATACCTACCGCTCAATAACCGGATTTAACCAAACGGACCAGGCCTGCGAGTTATCCTGGCCGGTATACATGGCCTGCAGGCTGAGTTGCTTTACGTTTTCGATATTGACGGCTATTTGTTCGCGCTGGTTGGTGGTAAGCGTGCCCGATTCGTACAGCTTTTTGCCATCACCCCAAACCATAAATCGTACCCCGATGCCCGGCGGCACGCCATCCCGCAGTCCGGCGGCTGCCGTAAATTTTTTCCATCTGCCGCCCAGGTTAAACACATAGTCCGAAGGAGCGTGGGCGTAAATACCGGTTTTAAAAAACTCGCCTCCGTTGTCAAGAAACAAAGTATTGGGCGATTCTAACGAAAAATAGTTCCGTGCCGGTTTTCCCCAGCCCACCTGCGCAAATGCCCATTTGGCATTGGCCAGTTCCAGCCGGTTGGCGTTAAAGGTGTCAATATCGATAGGCTGCACAGGTGTTGCTATTGCTTTTAAAATGTCGAGTTTTTCCTCGCGGTTTTTAAGGGCAAAATCTTTCCAGATGCCTTCCCTGAATTTAGCCAGGTTGATTTCGTGAGTTCCGCTAAACAATTTGCTGATCTGGTAGTCGTTACCTACTTGAATAACCTCATTCATGGAGTTGATGGTACCGCTTTCGGACAATAAAAATAGACCGATATAATAAGGGCCTTGTGGCAAAAAACCTAAGTCGATGTCAAATTTCTGATTGGTTACCGGTGCCATAAAGCTTTTGCTAAAATATTCGGACTGGTTTACCGGTCTCATCAGCACCGATACGCCATACAGGGGTCGGCCCAGCGTTACGCTGCCCGAAATATGATGGCGGCTATCGCGAAATTCGTAGTTGTTGGTTACTTCAGTAGTTCCGGTATCTTGCGTCTCTATCTTAAATTGTTTACGAAACAGTGGATGGTTCATCAGCTGAAACACGGCCGCGGCCGACAGGGTAGAAGATGGCTTGCCGTTCCACAGGTAATCTTTATAATGCCGGCTTCCAAACTCGCCCATTAGCGAAATCTGGTCGGGCCGCAATTCATTGTCGCCGCCAAAATCGTGCATCAGGCCCAGCATGTGGCCCATCTCGTGTGCAATGCCGCCAATGTACCAGCTATTAAACTCAGCCACGGTGGTGTTTCTTAGGGTAACCATCGATTCGAAAAATTGCATATTCTGCTGCGCGTTGGTCAGTTGTTTAACATCTAACATCTCGCAATCAGATACCCAGCAATCGCCCCTGTTCGACAGGTAATTGCCCCAATGCCCATAATAAGGCGAATGGATATTGTATTTAAACGGCCCAAGCTTATCCGTTAGCGCGCAGATCACCAGCACGTAGCCCGTCTCAAAATTAATGTCGCCACCGGTGCTCAGGACAATTTCCTTCTGCATCTCCATCCACGAATTCATCTGGTAATGTTGTGCCGGATGTTTGCCCTTGATTGGATGAAAAACGATGTTGGCGCCTTTGCGCTCAAACGGAATACCGTTAATGCGTATACCGTATTTTAAAAACTGTTGTTGGTAAAAGCCGCTCACATCGTTAAGCGTCCTGTTTAAACGCGCTTCCCAATCCGGCAAAGGTTCGCCATCGGCCCCGTAAAAATAAACCACCCTGATAACCTGGTCGCTCTTGCGCGACGAGTCGCGGTGATAATCAGCTAAATGACGATTCCCGTTTTGTATGATTTGCGCGCGTGGCTTATCCGCAATTTTGGGCGAACAGCTGCCGAGTAGTCCGCTAAGTATGAAGAGCAGCAAAAGTTTTTGGATAGCCGGTATCTGTTTGTAAGCACCAAAGGCATAATAAGCATACGGACGCAGTGCAATAATCATAATAAGGAATTAATAAATAAGGTTGAATGGCTAAAACGCAGTTGGTTTTAACTTGCGCCTAAAGGTAAAAATATTGTGACATGATTGTAGAAAAATAATATTGAATTGGAGAATTAATAATCCAATACTATGGTAAGAAAATAGGCCTATGACAGCGGTAATGCCGCCGGTCATTTTACTGGTGTCGAATAGTCATTTAAACCGTGCAACGAATTCCTTTGAAATTCTTGGTTTAGGTTTTATGGAAAAGCTCGCCCATACACATCATAGTGTATATTTAAACACTGATGAGATTTTGCATTTTCTTGGCTGCGTTACTGTCAACACAGTTACTTATAGCCCAAATTAAAATACCCTTGCGGGTTAACCGCGATAGGGTGATTGTGAGCGCCGATACCGGCATCTTAATTAAAAACTTTACTGATGGTTTGGCGCCGTTCATGGTTAAAGGCAAAGATCCTTTTTATGATCGGTTGAACCGGGTTGGCTTTATTGATTCGGCAGGTAATGTGCGGATTATGCCGATTTATATTAATTGCAGTCCGTTTGCCGGTGGCAAGGCTTTGGTGATGGATACCAACCGAAAAGTGGGTATGATTGATACCACTGGCCGGCTCATTAAGCCTATGCAATACGATGCGATAACAAAGTGTGATAATGGTTCGCTCTTTTTTGCTAAAGATGGAAAATTTCAGTTGTACGACAGTACAGCCACACAAAAGCTTACCACACATGACTACACCGGTTATGCTGCGCCGCCAATAACGTTTACCATAGGCGAAGATATACACAGTTTGCGCCGCTTCCAATGGTATACGCTCGACTTTGGTACATCGGTACGGTTTGAAAACTTTATCGGGGTACAAAGGGATGGCCGCTGGGGTGTGATTAACCGAAGTGGTAAAGAGGTAGTTCCTCCAAAATTTAAGTTAATCAATGTATTCATTGGTAATGCTGCCGTCGCTCATCAAGGCAATTTTGCCGGCGTTATTGATACGGCCGGCCATTGGTTAATCCGCCCGGTTTACCGCAACGTTGTTGACGATAAAGGCAACTATTTGTTTCCACCGGTTTACCGCAACGTCAAAATCACACCTTTTCAAACCGTGTTGGTTATCAAAAACAAAAAGATAGGCGTGCTGTCGTTAAAAAATAAAGTGTTGGTGCCGATTAAATATGATGAAATTATTCAGCTTTCGGACAGCACCTTTTGGGTGAGCCGGGACAAGGGCCGCATCGAAGGTGTTATGAGGCTAAACAGCGAGACAGTAACACCAATGGCCAGGCCGCGAACTGGATTAGTTAACGAAGGATTTTGATGGAGCGATATGCATTGTCTATTTTGATTGCGTGAAAGCGCCGATCAAGTTGCCTGCAGCAGTAAATTGCATGAATACCCAATAGCGCCTTTAGGGCAAATGCTAATTTTAAAAATAATCGAAATAATAAGATGGAAATTAAATTCTTAAAAACGCTCCAGTCCAATAATGTTGATGACGACAACTATCCATTATCAATGGCGGAAATTGAAGAATTGGAACTGAAATATAATTCCGGACAACCTTTCCCAACGTCTGTTAGGGAACTGCTTTTTTTGGCAGGGGAGAATTGTATGGTTTTGGAATACGGTTTAGCCGAATCACCAAATGAAATGCAAGATGATATGCGCAGTCAACTAATTAACAGTGGTTTAGACATTGCTCGTCCTTTTTGGGTTTTCGAAACTATCAATGGCACAGATGGGTTTCTTTTTGCATACCTTGATGAAGATCAACAAGATCCTGCAGTTTTTGGTGCATCTTTAGACAACGAGTATGACCAAACACCTGATGTATATTCTTTGGGTAGAACATTGTCTGAATTTATAGCGTACAGGGTAAGTAACTTGGAAGATGGTGATTCAGTTTATTAAGAATAGGTAGTCGCGCCAGTCATGGAGCGAAAATTTATTTTCGCTATCTGTTAATTGAGACATCATTTTATATGGTTACATCGCGCTCCCTGCATACAGCTTACTCTTTAAAATCAGACTTCTCAAATCTGCTGTTTCTAGTTGCAGCACTTTTACTTAGTGTTGTATTCTTTTTTTTAACAAAGCTTTGTTTTAAGCATGTTTATAACGAAGACACGCCGTCGAAAAGGTTTAGGGTTCGTTTAATCAGCGAAAATAAACATCTGCAAATTTTAGCAGGTAGCTTTATGATATCTGGCTTTCTTCTCCTGATCAACGTCTTGTCCCTTTATAATTTTGTAAGCGGTTATCTAAAAAATCCCATAAAAATTATTGAAGGAAGGGTTGATAATTTTATCCCAATGGCATTGGGAGGACATGGTGAGGAAAGCTTTGAGGTAAATAAAATATATTTCCATTACTCAAAATATCAGCTAGGTTTATGGGGTTATAGCAAAACCATGGTTGATGGAGGTATAATAAAGCCGGATTTATATGTACGTATAACCTATTTGGAGAATGATATGAGAAACGAAATATTAAAACTTGAAACAGAATAGACAAATTTGAAAATGGCTTGCTTGATTTTTAGTAATAGATTTTCAATGAAAATGTTGAATTTATGCTTGACTTACGCTTAAGCGTCATAAAAGTCTTTAATTAAGTAAGTGTTGCAACTTTAATAACCTTCCAAAAACTCATCAATCACATCCTCGCTGTCTAAATTCAAAATTGCATGAGCCAGTTTAAGCTGACCGTTGGGTAAAGCAATGGTGGCCAGTGCCACTGAGGTATAGTCAAAGTCTGGGTTCATGCCACTGTTTCACGCGCCAGAGCGTCTGCATCCTGTATAGATTGATTGTACATATGGGCAAATGATTGAAGTTTTTCTGAAAGTGTATCTAAAGAGAACTAAAACTAACGCGTGTTTAAACAGCTGAAATAGTTTTTTAAACTCAGCGCTACCTTTTTAAGCCACTTGCTAACGAATTAACTCAAAAAATCAACGCTTATAATATTCGGGTTGATAATGTTTAAAGTATTCGTTTTGTGTAGCAGCCACTAATCTTACCTGATGCCGACCAACTTTATTCAAAAAATCTTTTTTGTTGATATTTTCAGGGGATATGATTTTGATTACAATATCTCCAAAATCATAATCAATATCGGTAATCGCTCCATCCCGGTAGTTTAAAACAACAGTTGTTCTATCATTCTCCGTTACTTCTACGTAAGCATGTGTGTTGGTTAAATCACTTGTGCGGTACCAAAAAACAGTGACACCGCCCTCTTCAATTTTCTTAACGGGGAGCTTTTTGTGACTGCAGCTTGTAATAAAAAGCGTTAATAACGCGAGAGCATAGAACTTTGTCATGATTCGGGTTGGGATACCTGGATATTTCATTTCGTTTGGATGCATGCAATTACGATCGGCAAGTCAAGCGTTAATAGTTCAAGATTTTATCGTTTACTTTGAAACAGCATTCCAATGGTTAATTTCGATTATTTGTCGAAGCAAGCAGGATGGAAAAAGTTAATATTACGATGAGTGTTGTATCGTAACTTTATGCTGGATAGACCAATAAAATAATATTAAAAACACCCAGGCGCTTACGGTAGTATAGATGGCTGCATTATTATTACGCAGCTTGCCAGAAGCACCCATCGAATAAAATAGGTAATCTGCCGCAAGAATTAGTAGCATGTAAATCGCAAACAAAGAGAACCGTCTTTGCTTAAATGCATAGTACAACGGAAACAAGAACAAAAGGACGCTTACCATAGTGATAGGCAGGATGATCGAAAAGTAATACAAAATTCCTTCACTCAAAGACGTTGTTTGCCATTTATCTTTTTTAATTGCCAGCACCGTAAGGAAGACGTTTAGCTTGATGATAATATAAAGTAAAATATTTTGGTGGTTAGGTGTAAGCATAGTTTGGGGCCGTCTGCTGTGATCTGGCTCTAAAATAGGGAAATAAACAGTTTAGCTGGCTGTCTATCTTTAATTTACCAGCAGGTAATATTTTACTGGCGCAAGTTTTATTGGAGCGGGGCAAATACTCGCGCCATTGACTTTATTAAAAGAATATTGATAATAGTATTTATTGCCACAAAGGTTCTTTTTGCCAATTCGTAGTAAACCCCATTGCCAATGGGTCTACGTTAGGATATTTCCTGAAAAGGTTGATAATTTTATCTTTAAACCGGTGTTTGGGATTTACCGTTTGCAGTAAAAATAAAATCATCGACAGAACACTGTAAGGGCGGTTGTTAATAGATGAAGTTACATTAGTTAGTGTGTTGGTGAGAGAGGTGGTGTTAAGCCACTGCTTTTGTGTTTTAGTAGGCATTATCGGCCGGATGCTGAGCTGTTTATTCCAAAATCTGGAATGGTGCGCGCAAAGGTTACGTACATACACAATACTGTGCAACCATGATTCAAATGTACTGCTGTCTAAGCCAAAATATTTGGAAAGGTCCCGTTTTGTTCGTCCAGGCTTTAAAAACTTATAGAGATTGGAAATTGAGCCGAACGATGCAATTTCAAATATCATCCAACTTGGCGGGAGCGGGTCAGTATAATTACTCTTAAAAGCTAAAATAAAATCTTCTCTGCTACGATCGTATTCTTCTTTTAATTTACTCAATGTTTGAGCATGCCTGGGGTTGTTGGTAAACAAGTTCGAATCAGTGTACCAAAATGGTCCGTAAGCAAATGATAGTATATAAATCATTTTTGCTCTGATAGCAATCTCAGTCTTTTCAAGTTCGGCGTTTATGATTTGCCGGAGTTCCCGGTCAAAACAGTAAAGATTAAACGATTGATCAAAAGAAGAACCCGGTTTAAATTGATGGGCAGATTTGGGATACTGCAACATCGGATACCAGTATCCGCTCAAGCGATAGTAACTGACGTTTTCTAAAAGGAATAAAGCTTTGTCGTCGTCTTCGATGTGAAGCCCACGATCTTTTAATTGCTGAAGCTGATCGTGATAGGTGAGAGCCGGTTTGATGTAACGTGACGGCGGCATAAAATAGGCTGAAAAATAAAATGCTCACCCTGAGCGCGCTGTTCTTACGGGAAGCGGGGTGAGCTTGTTAACACAAATATACAGAAAATCTTTGATTTATGTTTGCAAAAATCAAAGACCGACCTTAAAGGTGCGTTTTCTATCATTGAGCATCAATAATTTGCATATTGACTAATAAAAGAATATAGTAAACATAGAATTGCAACTTTAAAATGAAAATTCGTTTGCAATAAAGCGATCCACTTATGATTGCAGACAATGAAAAGAATAGCGATCATTTTGCATAAATAAGCCATATAATTTTGTCCCAATTGAAATAAATGAAATCTGATAATCAATTCCCTAACTTAACTATCGATAATTTAGTAAATGGTTTCGAACAAAACGAATTTAACTTGTCCGTGGTCAATAACTATATGGAAAGCTATCAGGCGTTTTTGAATTACTTCAAAAAAATAAAGGATAGAAATGAAGATATAAACAAAGAAGATTTGATTATTGGAATTAATTTTACCTATGGCTGGATGCCAACAATTTTTAAGTTCAAATCAAATAGTTCTGATTATCCATTTGATTTTGATCATCCGCTTGCCATACTAAATGCAGTACAACAGGGACGAGACATCGGATTTAATGAATTTAATATATTAAAATCGTTATTTAACAATTCCATCGTTGGAACATCAAAGTTATTACATTTTATAAACCCAGAGTTGTACGCTATTTGGGATAGCCGTGTTTGTAGATATATTACAGGAAAGCAGAAGGTTTATGAATATCAGGTAAATAATACACAGTATTTTCAAGAATATTTAAAAGCAGTCAGATTTCTGTCCGTCGATCCGCGATTTTATAATGGTGTGTATCATTCATTTTGTGAAAAATTAAATGTGCATCGTGGGACCACTTATTCGTTAACACCAATAAGAGTTCTTGAGCTAATACTTTTTTTAATGGATGTGAAGGGTTATAATTTCAAAAATATGAACGCCGACTCAATAGATTAAAAATCCAGGAGTAGTAATTTTTGTCAATCACCATCTTTTAACGACTTAAAAAGTTTAATTTCCCTCCACTACTGACACACCCGTGTCACCACTTTCATCCGCTTTAATCCCGAAATTAGTATCACCTGATTAAAGCAAATGAGATTAAATAAACTGGCTTCGGCCATTAGCCGGGGCGTGTGGTTGATGGAGCCGCGCACCGCCCACGGACTGGTACCGCTGGCACTGCGGTTTTTACACGAGGAGGGCGGCCCCGCCCCGACGCCGCCCCTCGAAATGCCTGCGGCGCACCATAACGGACAAATTACCGAAACTACCATCGAGGATAACATCTGGAGCAGCGTTCAGCCGGGCTCGGTAGCCGTCATCCCCGTAAGTGGCGCGTTGATGAAGGACGATTACTGCGGTAGCCCGGGTACGGATACCTTGTCGGCTTGGGTAAAGCAGGCCGGGCAAAGCGGCAGGGTGGAGGCTATCGTGCTCAAAATAAACTCGGGCGGTGGCTCGGTAGCCGGTACGGGCGAGTTTGCCGAGGTGATCCGTCAATCCACTATCCCGGTGCTGGCCTATTGTGACGGACTGATGGCTTCGGCCGCTTATTGGATAGGTTCGGCCTGTCGCGAGATTTACGCTTCGCACCAAACCGTCGAGATTGGCTCTATCGGTACCATGATTAGTTTTATGGATGATACCGAGGCGCTGCAAAAGCAGGGGTACAAAGAGCACGTTATCAACGCCGATACCTCGCCCGATAAAAATCAGGATTACTTTGCCGCACTGGCCGGCAGCTACGGCCGTATCAAGGTTAACATCCTGAACCCTACCAACGATATTTTTATGAACGCCGTCAAAACCAACCGCGCCGGTAAGCTCAAACTCGCCAACGTTAAAACCGACGGCGTGCTATGCCAGGAGCCTTTGACTGGTAAAGTTTATTTGGCGCAAACCGCCATCGGCAACGGCTTGATAGATGGTATTGCCACACTGGATGCCGTGATAGACCGCGCCATGCAATTAGCCCAATCCCCTAATCAAAATAACGATAACATGAACGTAAAAAGCAAAGAAAGAGCCGCCGGTAACCAATCGGTGCTGGATAAACTGATGAGGTTTGTGAGCGGCCTCAAAGCCGAAGAAACCGGTAAACCCGCCCCCGGCGAAAAACCGGAGGACGAGGATGAAGAAACCGACCCAAAGAAAAAACTGAAACCCGCCAAAGGTAAGCCAGTCACCGAAGATGTGGAAGAAGAGGAGCAGGACGATACCGAGCGCACCGAGGAAGACCTGGAAGACGAGAACGAGGCCTTAAAACAAGAAATTGAACGCCTCAAGGAGCTGATTGGCAAACAAAGCGAATTGCTGACCGAAGCCTCGACCGCGCTGGAAGCCTCCAATCGCCAGCTCCGCAAAAACAAAGAAGAGCTAAGCAACGACATCCGCTCCAGCTTTGTACCCGAAAACTCCAAGCGCAGTAACAAAGCCACCGCCGAAGCCGCCATCCCCGGCTTCCTGCAACCCACCCAAGGCTCCCTCGCCGCCAACGCCGTCAAGGCTGCGGTAGCAGGTTTGAAGTAGAGAGATAGAGTCAAGAGTATAGAATCAAGAATACAGATGAAGTCGGAAGTCCGATGAGACGGTAAGTCCGTAAGAAGGGCAAATGAGTGAATGAGTGAATTGAAGTATTCTTGAGTCTCGATTCTGTACTCTTTAATCTCGGAATCCCCACGTCGTCTTTGCGAGGAACGAAGCAATCTCTTTAAGCTGAGCCAGCGTTTAAGCATCGCGTTTAAGCTTGTCAGTGGTACACCTGTTCTAAGGAGATGGCGCTCGTATCCTCGCAATGAACTGTGTTTAAAAGCAAGGGATATTGGAATAATTTTCATGGTATTTTGTTTTTTGTGTTGCGATAGCGAAAGCTTGTTTGAGTAGTTTGTTGGCCACGGC
>CAJYSL010000079.1 GCA_913777515.1 uncultured Mucilaginibacter sp. | reverse complement strand
TGGCCAGCAAAATTGCTGACGGCTTTGCGGTAACGTACACCGACATTACCGAACGTAAACTTAATGAGCAAAAACTCAAGAAGAACTATAACGAGCTCATCAGCGCACGCGAGAACCTCAAAAAGCTGAACAACGAGCTAGAAGATAAAATCAAAGAACGTACGTTACGCCTTTCTCAAAGCGAAGAGCGCTTCAAGCTGGTTTCGCAGGCTACCAATGATACCATTTGGGACTGGAACCTGGTCACCAACGTAATGTGGCGGAGCGATAACTTTACGGCCATGTTTGGGTACCATAGTAATGATGATACCAGCAACGTAAATTTCTGGTTCAGTAAAATACATCCTGACGACCGCCCGCGTGTGGAGCAAAGCGTGCATGAAGCCATTAACAGCGGCAAGAAAAACTGGTCGGCCGAGTATCGCTTTTTAAAAGCCGATGGCAATTACGCTGTCATCCTTGATAGGGGCAGTATCCTGCACGATAATTACCATACCCCTTTTCGTATGGTAGGTTCTATTGTAGATATCAGCCGTATTACCGAAGCCGAACGACGGGTAAATAATAGCGAAAACCGTTTCAAAAAAATCTACGAGTCTAACATGATAGGTATGTTGTTTGCCGATTTTAACGGCAACATCGTAGATGCCAACAATGCGTTTCTGGAGATGCTTGGGTATACGCTCGAAGATATTCATCAGGGCCGTTTATCATGGGATTCTATCACCCCACCCGACCAAAAAGCCATCAGCGACAAAGCTATTGAACAGTTACAAGCTGACGGCTATTGCGCTCCTTTCGAAAAAGAATACATCAAAAAAGACGGCAGCAAACTGCCAGTACTGATGGGGTCGGCCAAACTGGAAGACGACCATATATCAGACGCGGTTACTTACGTGATTGATTTATCGAGCCAGAAAGAAGCCGAAAAAAACCGGATTGAATTACAAAGCTTGATTAAAAAACAGCAGGAAGAGTTTTACAGCATTTTTATGAATGCGCCGGCGCTGATTAGCATCCGTCGGGGCGCTGATTTACGGTATGAATTTACCAATAAAGCCTTCGAAGACTTTTTTAACCGCCACGACTTTATAGGCCGCACCACGGAGGAGGCCCATGCCGACTTTAACTTTAAGCACTTATTTGCCGACGATAAAAAAATCATCAATAAGGGTATTACCCATACCGGTAAAGCTTATAATGTAAAACGCATTGACGACATCAGCGGCCAACTGGTTGATACCTGGCTCGACTTTTTATTTACCCCGGTTTTTGATAACTATGGTAATATTGATGGCGTTGCCTTTTTTGGTTTCGAGGTAACCGATTTGGTTAAGGCCCAGCAGGCCACCAAAGAGCTGATGCACCGTAAGGACGAGTTTATGAGTATTGCCAGCCACGAACTTAAAACACCGATTACCAGTTTAAAAGGTTCGCTGCAAATTGTGCAAAGGCTGGCCCATAACGAAAACACGGTGAGTAAGATATTTCCGTTTATCGAAAAGGCCAGCAAGCAAACCGGCAAGCTTACTTCGTTAGTAGAAGACTTACTGGATGTTACCCGCATACACGCGGGTAAAATGCGCTTTAATTATAGCTGGTTTAACGCCGGCGAGATGATACGCGAGTGTATTGAAGATACACAATCACATACCTCTACCCACAAATTTGTTATTGAGGGCGAAGCTAACGTTCAACTTTATGCTGATAAGCACCGCCTGGAACAGGTATTGAGTAACTTTGCATCCAATGCCGTAAAGTATTCACCAGATACGCCCGACATCTTTGTTAAGCAGGAGGTTACCGACAACAACATGCTTAAGCTATCGGTAAAAGACTCTGGTATAGGCATCCCGGCCGAGAAAAAAGACATGGTGTTCGACCGCTTTTTCAGGGTGCAGGAATCTTCACAAAAATTCTCGGGCTTAGGCTTAGGGCTATATATTACTGCTGAAATCATCCACCGCCATCACGGTAAAATAGGTGTAGACAGTGTGGAAGGCGAAGGCTCAACATTCTGGTTTTGCATACCGTTAATCCAAACCGAAGAGCAGCTAGACTAAGCCGTATATATTTCTAAAATTCTCATTTTGAGGCGTCTGCAATTAAATGCAGGCGCCTTTTTATTTGTAATATCACATCTCAAAGTAACATCTGTAAGACAAACGCTAAGAGCAGGATAAGGCAGGATACCATACCAGTATTTATCGCGTAGCTTAGCTTGCATTATACCAATTTAACCTATTTTCTTGACTGCATATTAACAGCTGCTGACCGTCCTTTAGTCATTTGGCTGCTTTATGCTTGTTCACGAATTTAAAACTGGTATACGTTTATTTGTATCATCATGAACAAACGGCTTATCTTTTTACTATCGATACTTTTTGGAGTTTTTAGCAACGCAACCCAAGCCCAGGTGGACCGCGGCTATAAAATTTACCAGTTTCCGGCCAGTATGATACCTAAAATTGACGGTAAGACAGACGATTGGGACAACTTTCCGAAAGAATACATCGTGGGCACCAGCCAGCTTTGGGACGACTCGGGCCACTACCCTGCTGTTGACCCTAAAAACCTGGATGTAAAAGTACGTGTGGCTTGGGTAAAAGGCTTAAACCGTTTGTATTTTTTATACGAAGCCTATGATAATTACTGGGATTTCTCGCTCCCCGGTTTGCATAACGATACGTTCGAAATTGTGATTGACGGCGACCTTTCGGGCGGGCCGCTCATTACCGATTTTCATCCGTACCAAAGCCTCAACCAATGGGACCGCTATTTTTCCTATCATGGTGTGCATGCTCAAAACTACCACATTTTTACACCGGCAGTAGGTAAAGACTGGGCCTTGGCCTGGGGAAGCCAGCCTTGGATTAAAGAAATGCCTTATGCCAACATTGCCTACTCGTACAACTTTAAACCTGGTGAGCCCGGCAAACTAATTGCTGAATTTTGGATAACACCTTTCGATTATGCCGGTGCCGAAGGCCCTGCCCGTGCGGTAGAGTCTGTCCTCACCGACAACAAAAAAATAGGATTAACCTGGGCTGTAATTGACTACGACGATGTAAACGACGAAACGAAAAAGGGGTTCTGGAACTTATCTAAAAACCACAAGATGTACGGTAATTCGAGCTTAGGCACCGTATTTACACTGATGCCACTTGACGCTAGATACAAAAAAGCGATTAATGCCCGATGGTCGTTTACCGTAGTAGACATGAGCCGCCGACTAGTGGCCTTTAAAGACGAAAGCGATGGCAAAATAACTAACTGGCAATGGGATTTTGGCGATGGCACCACCTCTACCGAGCAACATCCCATCCATCAGTATAAAGATGCAGGCAAATATATTGTAGTGCTAAATATTGACGGCCCGGCTGGCAAGTCAAGAATGTCTAAAGTTTGGGATGTGGCTGTTAAATAATGTGCGCAGGTTTAACCCTGGAATGTCTATCAAATTTAAACTGATTGCAGATGAAATTTAAATTTTTACTCATCATTCTTTTATTAGGCGTCATAAAAGTTGAGGCTCAACAGAAAGCCCCGGCCGGAACGGTAATTATACCCGCATCTACTTTTGTAGACAGGATGCCCAAAGGCGATGTTATTGCCGATGCACCGCCTGATATCTGGTATTTTAACAATACAGCATTAGTACTTAACTCGCTTACCAACCTGATTACCTGGGTAACCATACCCGAAGGCGGCAGGTATTATGTTTATGTACGTAGTTCGGGCGGTAAAGGCAAAGGGTTTAAGGTTGTGGTGGCCGACCAAGTAACTACCGAAAGATACGGAGATACCACACTCAACTTTAAGCGTGGCTCCGCCTTTGATTTAAAATCGGGCCGCACGGTTATCAAAATCACCCGCATCAACCCATCGCCGATGGTTGACGTGATTGTATTGAGTAAAAACCCCAATCTTAAAGAACAGGATATTATACCTTACCAGCTCAACCCTGACGTAGTCTTGCTCAAAGAGTACAAACTTCCCGTTTTTCCCGGTCTGCCGAAATTTGGCGACGTTGATGGGGACAAAAAAACCGATTTCCTGGTACTGTCGCCCGATTTTTCGGCGGCTATGTTCGACAATTCGGGTAAGCAGTTGTGGGCCTACCAGGCACCGGCAGAAAACACCCGTTTACGTTCGGAATTTGAAGCTCCGGGCGTGCTGTGGGACTTTAACCATGATGGCAAAGCAGAGGTGGTACACTGGCGCTTTATAAATGGTAAAGAATGGCTGGTGATGGCAAACGGACAAACCGGCGCCATCATGCATAAGGTACCCTGGCCTACCCAACCCTTGCCGCATGTTTACAATAACTTCAGGCTGGCTGTAGCCAAATTTACGTCCGGCGCGCCTAACCAACTGGTAGTGTTTACCGACATGGGCGGCACTATTAACGTAAACGCCTACGATGCCGATTTAAAAATGCTATGGCAGCACACCGAAAAACGTGCTAAAGATAACTTAGGCCATTATATATATCCGGTAGACCTTAATAATGACAGTATTGACGAAGTTTTGGTTGGCTCCCTTTTGCTGGATGCCAAAGGCAAAGAAATATGGAACCGCTTTGATTTGGTAAACGATAATCATGACCATGCCGACAGCTACAAACTGGCCGATGTTGACCATGACGGTAAAACTGACATTGTTATCAGTAACAGCGAAACTGGTGTTTATGCCATTAAAGGCATGACAAAAGAAATTATCTGGCAAAACGTGGCCGAGCATAGCCAGCAACTGGATGTGGGCGACTTTTTAGACGGCGTACCCGGACCTCAAACCGTCATCGGCGGCCGCACTTACAGCAAAGTGCCGGGCGAGCCTTACCTGTCGAGTCAGTTGTTTTGGTTTGATAATAAAGGGAGCCTGGTTAATATGTGGCCGCACGGTTTCCCGTTGAACGGTAATCCCAACTTTGTAAGCGGCAACTGGCAGGGCGATGGCAAGCGGCAAGTGTTCTGGTACAAATTCAAACTCAACCGTAAAGGCGAGGGCGAGTTGTACTTTCCCGACCAGGTTTATCACATGTTTGATTTTACCGGCCATGGTACTGACGAAGTTATTACTTTAGGTAAAGGTGTAATGCGGGTGTTTGGCTCACGCACTGCCAAGCATAGCAACAAAGACGCAAAAGCTGACTTAAGATACTTGCAGCTCAATGTGGTAAACCATACTCATTATTAATTTCAATTTAACTAAAATTTTGCTGCTTTGATAAAATTGAAACATAGCCATCTGCTATGCACCCTACTCTTCTTTATATCGACGGCCTACACCGTAAAAAAGAAAGAATACGTAATTACCGATTACGGTGCCGTTAGCGATACGCTCACCATTAATACACCGTTTATACAAAAGGCCATTGACCAATGCGCCGCTGATGGCGGTGGTACGGTATTGATACCGTCAGGTACCTTTATCAGCGGTTCAGTGTTGTTGAGACCGAAGGTCAGTTTACGTATCGCTAAAAATGGTGTACTTAAAGGTTCGGTCAATCCACAGGATTATACGCAAATTGATACCCGATGGGAAGGTGAAGAAAAAAAGTGGAGCGCCTGCTTACTTAATGCAGATGGCTTAACCGATATTAAAATTTATGGAGAAGGTCAGATAGATGGCTCCGGCCTGGTTTGGACAAAGCGTGGCTGGAAAGGCCTGCCCTATGGTAAACCACGCCTGGTAGGTATACAAAATTGCAGTAATATCGAAATTTCGGGCTTGCAATTACATAATCAGGCATCATGGGGGTTGTTTGTGCTGTACAGTAAAAACATCGAAATCAAAAATCTGCATATTACAGCGGCCCATAACATTCCCAGTTCTGATGGGATAGATATTGACTCGGGCAATCATATTCATATTACCGGTTGCTACATTGATGTAAACGACGATTGCATCTCCATCAAATCTGGCAAGGATGAAGACGGCTTACGGGTTAACCGGCCTGCCGAAAATATCCTGGTTGAAAAATGCACCTTTGGTTACGGGCATGGCGGCGTTGCCATGGGCAGCGAAACCTCGGGCGGCATACGCAACGTGGTGGTTAAAGATTGCGTAGCAGAAGCAGATAATTGGGCGCCCATACGATTTAAAACGCAACCTAGCCGTAGCGGCGTGGTCGAAAATATCACCTATCAAAATATATTGCTAAAAAATACCCGCAAAGCTTTCGAATTTAATATGGCTTGGCGTATGGTTAATCCCAAACCTGCGGCCCGTGTATTGCCGGTAGTTAAAAACGTCAAATTAATCAATGTGAGCGGTGCGGTAAAAGCCGTTGGCGATATGCATGGTCTTCCGGGAAGTCCTATTAACGGGGTTACATTTCAAAACTGCCGCCTCACTGCCGAAAAAGGACTGACTACCGAAAACGTAGTTAACATTGACACTGCCGGCTTACAAGTAAAATTGTCTCAGCCTCAAATCAAATAAGCTTAATTTGGATGAAGTGTTTGCCGCTTTAAGTGGGTTAAACTTCCTCTTGAAGCGGCTGTATACCGGCGGTGGTATTCGTTTTGTTTTTAAAGATATGATGGGAAATCTTAGCGTGTAACTCATCCGGCAAGAACGGCTTTAACAACATATCGTTAATCCCGTTAATGGCTAAATCAAACCCTATTTCGGAAGGTAACGTTGCCGTTAAAGCGATGATTGGCGTTTTTACGCCGTTGCGGCGCATAATACCGGCCGATTGATAACCGTCCATCACAGGCATATGTATATCCATCAAAACAAGCTGATGACGGTCAACATCCAGTTTATCAAGCGCTTCCTGACCGTTGTTTGCCACTTCTACCGATGCTCCCCAGCGTTTTAAAAAAGCCTGGGCCACCATTACGTTCATCGGGTTATCCTCGGCCAGCAAAATATGTACACCGGTAAACGGCTTAGTATCTCCGGCTGGTTTGGGTGCAACTATCTTGGGTTTAA
>CAJYSL010000078.1 GCA_913777515.1 uncultured Mucilaginibacter sp. | reverse complement strand
ACATAGGTAAGCGATAAAATAAAGGCACCCAAAATGGCAAAGGCTACCGTTTGGGCCATCGGCTTAAACATTTTACCCTCAATGCCCGACAGCGAAAGGATAGGCAGGTATACAATCAGAATAATAATTTGCCCAAACACGGCAGCGTTCATCATGCGTGCTGCCGAGCCGGAGACTTCATCGTTCATCTCTTCCTGCGTAAGCTGATTTACCGATTGGTATTTTTTAGAGAAGTGAAGATGATGCAAAATGGCTTCAACAATAATCACGGCGCCATCCACAATCAGGCCGAAGTCCAGCGCACCCAAACTCATTAGGTTACCACTCACGCCAAAAGTGTTCATCATGATGATGGCAAACAGCATAGCCAAGGGAATCACTGAGGCTACAATCAATCCTGCTCTCAGGTTGCCCAAAAAGATGACCAGTACAAAAATAACGATGAGTGCCCCTTCTAATAAGTTATGCTCAACCGTACCTATGGCGTTATTCACCATCTTGGTACGGTCTAAAAACGGGTCAATCACCAGGCCTTCGGGCAAAGTTTTTTGTATTTCGGCAATGCGTTGCTTAACGTTTTTAATTACTTCTGATGAATTTTCGCCTTTCAGCATCATCACAATGGCACCGGCTACTTCGCCGGCAGCATTGTAAGTTAAGGCACCATAGCGTGTTGCAGCGCCCAGCCTTACCTGCGCTACATCCCTGATGAGCACCGGTGTACCTTCGGTCGTATTTTTAACTACAATGTTTTCTATATCTGCTATGTTGCCTGCCAAGCCTTCGCTGCGGATATAAAGTACAGTCGGTCCCTTCTCAATATAAGCGCCGCCGGTATTCTGGTTGTTATTATGCAGGGCGTTAAATATATCGGTAATACTGAGGTTTACCGAGGTGAGCCTGGCAGGGTCAACGGATACTTCGTACTGTTTAAGCTCGCCGCCAAAGGTAGACACTTCAGCTACGCCCTTGGTGCCTAGCAACTGCCGGCGGATAATCCAGTCTTGTATAGTGCGCAAATCGGCCAGGCTGTATTTGCCTTCGTAACCGGGTTTGGGGCGTACAATGTACTGGTAAATCTCGCCCAGGCCGGTAGTGGCTGGTGCCAACTCGGGTTTGCCGGCATTTTCATCCATTTCTATTTGCTGCAAACGTTCTGTCACCTGCTGGCGGGCCCAGTAAATATCTACATCATCGGCTACCACTACCGTAATTAGGGATAAGCCAAAGCGCGACAAGCTGCGGCTTTCTTTTAACCCCGGAATGTTGCTAATGGCCTGTTCAATAGGGAAGGTAATTAAGCGCTCTACATCTTGTGCGCCCAGCGCGGGGGCGGTGGTTATAATTTGTACCTGGTTGTTGGTAATATCGGGTACGGCATCAATAGGTAAACGGCTTACTTCAAAAATACCGTAAATAACCCAAAGCGCCATAAATAACCCGATAACCAGTTTATTACGAACTGAAAACTGAATAATTTTATTAAGCATATTATGCTGTTAAGAAAATGCAACTGCCGGCGGTAATCATGCTACAGCCCGGGAAACGTAAAATCACTTTCCCCGGCTTGCAGTAATTACAGCCTGTTTATTTAGAAAATTTAAAAGCAGTTAAGAGCAGGGAGGCCTGAACGGCGATGATAGCGCAGGGTTGGGAAAATATAAGTGCTGATAAACCGGATGACTGATTTTTAACGGTTGTATACAGGCTTTAATGGCATAAGTGCGCAGGGTTGGTAAAAAGTATACCTGTAGGGTGTGAACATCCAGTTTCTTAAAGGGCAACTGCATGTCGCGCTCGTCGTCATCATCATTCTGGTCATCACCCCAGTAATGCATCGAAAGAAAATCAACAAGACCAACGCGGCTGTCGAGCTGCTGGTGCTCGGCAAGATGCTGAAACAGAATAGGCAACTTTAAAAGCTGATGTAGTTCTGTATTTTCAGCTGCAATAAAAAGCAGGAGTATGTAAATGCATACTTTTTTCACCGCTGCAAAGGTAGTTTTTATTATTAAAAATGGTCTTTTTTAATGGGAGATAGCGTAATTTTTACACTTATTAAAAATGTATACTTAATAGATAGAACTTGATTTTCGGGCTTGCTAAAATGATTTTTTGCTTCAAAAGCTGCCGTATATTTTGTATGTTGTGCGTTTATATAGTATCCCACTTATACTTTGGAAAAGAGAGTTTCAATTAATGACATTGCTAAGCAGTTAGGCGTATCTATTACTACTGTTTCATTTATCCTGAACGGCCGTGCAAAAGAGAAGCGGATTAGCGACAAGGTAGTGAAAAGCGTATTGGACCTGGTGGAGCAGGTAGGTTATAAACCTAACACCTTAGCCCGCAGCCTGCGTACAGGTAAAACCAATATTATCGGTTTACTGGTAGAAGATATTGCCAACCCGTTTTTTGGCAGTATAGCGCGATTAATTGAAGGCAATGCTTACCGCAATGGCTATAAAATTATTTACTCGAGTACCGGTAACAATACCGCCAAAGCCCGCGAATTAATGCAGATGTTTCGGGACAGGCATGTGGATGGCTATATTATTGTACCGCCCGAAGGCGTGGAAAGTGATATTCAGGCCATTATGGCCAGCGGTAAGCCTGTTGTGCTGCTGGACCGGTACTTGCCCGAAGTTAATGTAGATAGCGTGATGATTGATAATAAAGAGAGCGCTTACCAGGCTACCGAACACTTGATTCTAAACGGATTTAAGCAAGTCGGTTTAATCACCCTCAACTCCACACAAACTCAAATGCAGGAAAGGCTTTCGGGATATACGGATGCTATAAAGCATTACGGCATGACCGAAAGAATAGAGAAGATATCTTTTGAAGACAATGATGCGATAGTTGACCAAATTAAAGGGTTTTTGCAGGCTAATCCCGATTTGGATGCGGTGCTGTTTTTAACCAACTACTTGTGCCGCATGGGATTAAAAGCTATGAAGGCCATGCAACTCAACATTCCACAGGATTTAGCTGTGGTAGGTTTTGATGATTACGATTTGTTTGAGATGTACACCCCAACTATCACCACCGTTGCGCAGCCTATTGAGCAAATTGCAGAAAATGCCATCAATTTGTTGCTAAGTAAACTGGAGCCGGCCAATACCGAAACTAAATTTCAAAAAATGGTATTGCCGGCCTCGTTGATTGCCCGTCAGTCGTCAGTTAAAAAATCTTAGTGTTATTTATTTAACTGCGTATTCTTTTTCGGTTAAGTAGTAGTATGGCCAAAACAGGTGGTGCACAAATACATTTTTGGGATTGTCCGGAAATTTTTGCCGGTAAGCATCGTCAGGCATCAAAATAACAGGCACGCCGCAACTGGTATATTGGTTGGTAGGGGCATACTCAGGTTCCTGAAACTGGGGCAGCGTTTTTTTGATGAATTTATAAACCATATGCCCCAAGTATTTCTGGTTGTTTTTTACAGCATGCAATGGCGGCTTGCGCAAACGGTTGTATACATGCTTTACGTATAGCCTCACAAAAATAGACTGCCCTTTTACCGCAGCCGACACGTCACCAAACGGATTCAATGTAGTAAAATCATCCAGCGTTTGTATGGTAAATGGTGTTTGCGGCACCCAGTCTGCAACGTTAGTTACCGCAATGCCCCAGCCGCCGCGGGTCAGGTAATTATAATCGTATGCATAATACAGGTTACCGGGTTTAGGCGGTGCGCTGCAATAGGTTTTAAATATAATATCGGCCGGTATCATTTTCTCGTGCTGCAACCAAGCCAGGTGCGACCTTAACAGGTAGGCAATAGCTGCACCCTGGCTATGGCCCATGATGTAAATATTTTTGATGCCCTGCTTTTGGTAAAGTTCCTGTAGTTGCGGTACAACGGTTTTGGCCAGTTCGGCCATGCCCAGTAACCAGCCAATGTGTACGGCAGCTTTCGGGTGCTCGGCCAGGTGGTATTTAAATAAGGTGCTGTCGTTAATGTGAAGCTGGCCAACAGCGGGCACCATAGCTGCGTAAAAGTTTTCGAGCCAGCTAATCTGGTCTTTGGTTGTCCCTCTGATGCTGATAACGGCCGATTGGTTGCCCGTCCACAACTCCCAACGGTTTAACAGCGGACCAATAGGCGACCGGTAAACCCTTTTGTATTGCGTGGGCCGTGGAGTAAGGTCGCCTTTAAGTGTGTCGGTTTGCTGCCGCGATACCCTGAGCAGCTCTAAATACTCCTGCACATCAAACCCAGGTTTCAGCTGTGCCCGGGCGTTTATCGAGCAAATAACGAGCAAGGCAATGAATAAATATCTCATATTTATAAACAGTAATTTGTCGCGCGTGAATTGAAAAATATAAAAAGTGCTGATGTACAATAACGCTTGTATTTCATCATCCGCATGTGTACCTTGTTACAAAATACAGTTAATGAAAAAAGTTTTACTTTATTTAGTTCTGATTGCTTCTGCGTTGGTAGCCAGAGGGCAAAATACCACTACCAAGCGGGTAATGCTTAATGAGTCAAGCGTTATCAAAGATGAAAATGGTACAGTTTACCCCTACTTGGTATGGTCGCGGCTAACCAGAACGGGCGACTATTCTATCAAAGCTGTAAAACAACCTAATACTGATAGCTTATCTTATGTGCTATTTAAGCTTACCGATGCGGAAAAGGAATCTATGAGGGCACGGTTGCCTAAGCCGAACGAAAGTGAGAATTTTAAGGTGGGAGATGTGCTGAGGCCCATTAAGGACAAAGATATAAACGGAGAAAAAATTGATACCAAAAAGTTACTGGGTAAAGTAATCGTGCTGAATTTCTGGTTTATCAACTGCCCGCCTTGCCGGCAGGAAATTCCGGATTTAAATGAATTGGCAGATTCATACAAAAATAATCCTGACGTGCTGTTTATAGCGATAGCCTTGGATGACGCTTATGACATTAAAGAGTTTATCAAGAAACAGCCGTTCAACTACCATCTTATCGAAAATGGCCGGTACCATGCAGATAAGTACAAGCTGCATTTATACCCAACTAACGTAGTGGTGGATAAAGCAGGTAAAATTGTGTTCTCGAGTGTTAGTTTTAATATGGGCAACACCCATTGGATGAAAAAAGCAATCAACGAAGCATTAGCCGACCAAACAAAACAGGCAGCCTTGTAAACAAAGCTGCCTGCACTATTTAAGTTTTGATTTTATTTATACCGAAAACGAAGTTCCGCAACCGCAGGTGCTTTGTGCATTAGGATTGTTAAAAACAAATCCGCGGGCATTCAGGCCATCCTGAAAATCAACCTGCATACCGGCCAGGTACATACCGTGTGCCTTATGCATGTATACTTTAATGCCATCAATCAGGTATTCTTTATCACCTTCTTTTTGTTGGTCAAAGCCCAAAACGTAGTTCATGCCGGCGCAACCACCGCCCTCAACGCCAACACGCAAGCCAAAGTCTTCGCTTAGCTCTTGCTGGTCTTTTAACTTCTTAAGTTCTTTAACGGCCCCTTCAGTAAAAGTTACCGGTGCCAGTGCGGTATCAACAGCAGTACTCATGTTATTTAAAATTATCTACACAAATATAAGTTAAAATGCAGATTTTTGTCGCCCCGAACATATTTATGACTTCGGTTTAACACTGTAAAACCTATGGTAATCTACAATATTTTGTTAGATATTCTGAAACTGACTGTTGCAGGTGTAGGAGTAGTGTGGGTAGCGTTTTATTTAATAAAGCCTTACCTGGATAAAAATGAGCGCCTGCAGGTGCTCGAGCTTAAAAAAGCTGCCGATAACCAAACGCTGCCATTGCGTTTGCAGGCTTACGAGCGTATTACCTTATTAGTAGAGCGTATTAACCCGGCTAATTTGCTGCTACGCATCAGCAGTGCCGGTCAGTCGGCCGCCGAGGTGCATTACCTGGCCCTGCAGGAACTCAGCAACGAGTACCAGCATAACATTACACAACAGGTGTATGTAAGCAGCCGGGCCTGGGCCGTAGTAAGGCGTTTAAAAGACGATACCTCCAATTTATTAAATACTACATTAAGAGGCCTGCCCGAAAATGCTACGGCGTTAGATTTTAGCCGCGCCCTGCTAACGCACCTGAGCCAGGTAGAAAATAACCCTTACGAGGTAGCTGCCGGCATGATTCATAAAGATTTGGAAGAATTATTTTAGCCGGATTCTACAGCCTGTGGGGCAGTGTTCAAATGGTGTACAGTGCACTGTATACAATGATGTACCATTGTTGCTTATTATAGTTAACTATTGGTTTATTGGTTTTATTTGTAAAATATTATTGCCCGCATTGCCAATTGGTTAGGTCAAAACGGTGAATTAAATTTGATTTGTGGCTTAAGTATTGATGCTTGCTTGACGCTGTATGAAGGTGTGAGATGCTTATCTGCCAATCATTCATTACAAATCAAAGGCTTTTATTGTATTGATTTGACTGTCAGGTATTTGCGGTTATATTAATTGTTTTTTGAAGCGATATTCTGTTTGTTTTTGGCTGCCATAGCACAAAAAAATCAGCTTCGCAAATTTTAAATTTTATTTTTTAATCCGCTTTTTTTTCGAATATTCGATGTTCCGTAAAGGTCTCAACTGAAATTGAGGTTGGGTTTGGAAAT
>CAJYSL010000077.1 GCA_913777515.1 uncultured Mucilaginibacter sp. | reverse complement strand
ATCAGCCTAAAAAATAACGAGCGCAAAGAGCACGATTTAACCATTACCGACCAGGCCCTGGCCATGATTGCGGATGACACTTCGGGAATTAACCGTAAATCGACCGTGGTATTTAACGAGAAATGGCATAAAGGTGTAATCGGTATCGTTGCCTCGCGGCTTACCGAAAAATATTACAGGCCTACTATTGTGCTTACCCGCTCTAACGGGCACGTAGCCGGTTCGGCCCGCTCGGTAGTGGGCTTTGACTTGTACGAGGCTTTATGCGAGTGCAGCGACCTGCTGTTGCAATTTGGTGGTCACAAATACGCAGCCGGCCTTACCATGCAGCCCGAAAAGGTGGAAGCATTTATGGAACGGTTTGAAGAGGTGGTAAGCGCGTCCATTACCGAACAGCAACTGGTGCAGGAAATTTGTATTGATGCCGAACTTCAACTGGCCGATATCACACCCAAATTTTTCAGGGTGCTTAACCAGTTTGGCCCGTTCGGACCCGAAAATATGTCGCCGATTTTTGTAAGCCGCAATGTGCAGGCTTACGGGGGCGTTAACCTGGTAGGCAGCAACCATATCAAAATGTCGGTGTATCAAAATAATTCTACCTGGTTTGATTGCATTGCCTTTAACCAGGGCGAGTGTATTAACGAGATACGCCAGGGCAAGCCGTTTGATATTTGTTACACCATCGAAGAAAACATTTGGCGCGATAAACGCTCTATACAATTAAATATTAAAGGGATAAGATGCTAAGCGAGTAATCGCCGGGCAGCACGCTGGAGATGTGATTTACATCTGTTGTACAAAAGCCAATTAATAAAAACACTATGAATTTACGCGCCGACCATCTGGTAAAAAAATACAAGCAGCGTACCGTTGTTAACGATGTATCTTTTAACGTATCGCAGGGCGAAATTGTAGGTTTATTGGGGCCTAACGGTGCCGGTAAAACTACCTCGTTTTATATGATTGTGGGCCTGATTAAGCCCAACGAAGGCCGTATTTATTTGGACGACGAAGAAATTACCACCGATGCCATGTACCGCCGGGCACAAAAAGGCATTGGCTACCTGGCGCAGGAAGCTTCTGTTTTCCGGAAACTTACGGTAGAAGATAATATCAAGGCCGTGCTCGAGATGGGCGGCATGAACAAGCAACAGCAAAAAGACAAGTTGGAAGAGCTGATTGACGAATTCAGTTTGCATAAAGTGCGCAAAAACCGCGGCGATTTACTCTCGGGGGGGGAGCGCCGCCGTACGGAGATTGCACGCGCTTTGGCTGCTGAGCCTAACTTTATTTTATTGGATGAGCCTTTTGCCGGTGTAGACCCTATTGCGGTAGAAGAAATTCAGAGCATGGTGGCTAAATTGAAACACCGCAACATCGGCATCCTGATTACCGACCACAACGTGCAGGAAACCTTATCTATTACCGACCGGGCTTACCTCTTGTTCGAAGGTAAAATTTTAGAATCGGGTGTACCCGAAGTGTTGGCTGCTAACGAGATGGTGCGCAAAGTATACTTAGGTGCAAACTTTGTGCTTAAAAGAAAAACTTTTGTTTAATTTCGGAGCAACACACTATGACCATTATAAATTCTGTTGCTACCTGGCTCATGAAAAAGCGTATTCATCAGATTGAGCTTTTCATGAAATATCCCAATGAAGTTCAGAATGAATGGTTTAATCAGCTCATTATCAATGCCCAGGATACCGAATGGGGCCGTAAGCACCACTATCGCAGCATTGATACCTTGGCCGATTTTAAACAACGCGTACCCCTGCAAAACTACGATACATTAAAGCCGTATATTGAGCGTATGCTACAAGGCGAGCAAAACGTATTGTGGCCTTCGGAAATCCGTTGGTTTGCCAAATCATCAGGCACCACCAGCGACCGCAGCAAGTTTATCCCGGTAAGCGAAGAGGCTTTGGAAGAATGCCATTTTAAAGGTGGCAAGGATATGCTGACCATTTACTGCAACAACCGGCCGGATGCCTTGCTGTTTACCGGCAAAAGTTTGACGCTGGGTGGCAGCCACCAGATTGGTCAGTTGAATGCGGATATCTCCTTCGGCGACCTGTCGGCCGTTATTATGAAAAACCTGCCTTTGTGGGCAGAGTTTTACCGTACACCCGACCTCACCATCGCCCTGCTCGAAAACTTTGAGGAAAAGATAGAAAAGATGGCGCATGCCACCAAAAACGTAAATGTAACCTGTATTAGTGGCGTACCTACCTGGAATTTGCTTTTATTTAAACGCCTGTTAGAAATTACAGGTAAAAATAATTTGCTGGAGATATGGCCCAACCTGGAACTGTATTTTCATGGTGCGGTAAACTTTACCCCTTACCGCGAGCAGTTTAAAAAACTCATCCCCAACGATGATATGTATTACCTGGAAACCTATAATGCATCAGAAGGCTTTTTTGGGATACAGGACCGGGAAGAACCCGGCGATATGCTGCTGATGCTGGATTACGGTATTTTTTATGAATTTTTATCCTTAGAACATCTCAACGACGAAAACCCCGAGACGCTTACTTTGGATGAGGTACAGCTGGATAAAAACTATGCTTTAATCATCAGCACCAACGCCGGCTTGTGGCGGTACATGATTGGCGATACCGTTAAATTTACCTCGCTTAACCCGTACCGCATTCAAATAACCGGGCGTACCCGCCATTACATCAACGCCTTTGGCGAAGAAGTAATTATAGACAACGCCGAACGTGCCTTGGCCGAAGCCTGCCGCCAAACCGAAGCTGTAATACGTGATTATACCGCAGCGCCTATTTACTTTACCGACAGCAAATGCGGAGGCCATGAGTGGATTATTGAGTTTGAAAAAAAACCTGCCGAGTTTGAGCGCTTTATCGACCTGCTGGATGAAACCCTGCGCAAAGTAAATTCGGATTATGATGCCAAGCGTTTTAAAGACATGGCCCTGCGCCGTCCGCAGGTACATGCCGTGCCCGAAAATACTTTTGTGAAATGGATGAAACTACGCGGAAAATTGGGCGGTCAGCATAAGGTGCCACGTCTGGCCAATAACCGCGAGTACGTCGACAGCATTTTAGGTATGATTAGCCAAAAAGATCTGTCTATTTGCTAAAGCGTATTTTTACTTTAACAGTTTCTGGTCTGCCATTGGTATTAGCTGTCCAACCCTGGTAATTCTTAATTAATTCTACCGCTTTTGCATCGGCCTCAGCACTCAAACTTTTAATAACTTTGATGTCAGTAACCGTATCATCCGCATTCACGGTAAAGCGCAGTTTAACTACGCCGGTTTTACCATCCGGACTTTGTGCTTTTTCTTTCAGGTAATCATTAAACGCTTTCCAGCCGTTTACCGGCTTGGCTTTTTGATCCTGCTGGGCTTTACGCTGTTCTTTTGATAAAGCTGTTTCATCTAACGACTGCGTGCTTGCACTCGCCCTGTCTGATGTGCGCCCATAACCAACTACAACAACTTCACTTAATGCTTTATGATCTGCTTTTAAAGCTACTTTCAGGCTATCAGTTCCCTTTACCTTTAATTCTTTGGTATCGAAGCCGATGTATGTGAACATCAATTCCGCGTTCTTATCCGCATCTATAGTAAACCTGCCATTCACATCAGTGGTAACGGCTTTGTTGGTGCCTTTTACTTTCACCATCGCGCCGGGTATAGGTGATTGGTCATCTGCCGATACTACTCGTCCTTTAATTAAGTTACTTGGTTTGGTTTTAACAATAATGACTCCATTTGCAGCTCTCGAACCGTAGATAGCCGTTGCAGATGCATCTTTTAAAACATTGATGGAGGCAATATCAATTGGATTGATACTATCCATTCTTTCAACTGGCTTTCCGTCTACGATAATCAATGGCTGCTGGTTTTTCGTAACACTGCTACCTCCACGTATCCTGATTCCCTCTGATAAACCCGTAGCGCTGTTGCGGACGGGCATCTGTAGTTCTGCAATTTTATTATTTAACAAAGAATCAGAATCTTGATATTTTATTGTCGTATTCTTTGTGTTGCCTATGTTCTGCGTACGCTGAGCATCAAAATATCCTGATACACGCGCATCGTTTGATTGACCACCGAAGTTTATATTAGCTTTCGGCTTAACTTTGTTATTAGTAGCTACCAAACTAGTGCGACCCAACAAAATATGCGTTCCCGAATCAGCTTTAAGCTTTTTCAAGTTTGCCAAAACTGAGCTTGTGCTGTCTGCTTTTGCATCAGCCGCTAAATGGGGCTTTGCAGGTTTATTTTTTAAACGCGGTTGGGTTGTCGCCCATCGAGATGCTGCCGGTTTAAGCTCCGGTTGTACAATTTGAGGGGGTGGCTTTGTTACAGGTGCCGTAGGTGTTTTCACCACTTCGGTTTTGTCGGCAACAGGAATACCTTTTATTGAGGCCGAGGGTTTGTTAATCAACCAATACCAGCTACCCACACCTACAAAAACAAGTACAGTGGCGGCAATGCTTAGCTTGGCAAATAAGCCCAATCGTTTTTGTTCGGGTTGTACGCGCTTTTGTAAACGGCGGTTTAAATCATGTAAATGAGCCGTTGCCGGTACCATTTTTTGAGCATAGCCATCCAGGGCGTCCGCTAAAAACGGGTCGTCGAGTGCCTGGCGCTCCAGCTCGTGCATGGCGCGGGCATCCAGCTCGCCGTTCAGGTACTTTTCAATTAGCGATATGTCGGGCTTGTTAACGCTCACCTTGCTTTTCTAAACAAATTTTTAAATTTCGTTTACCGTTCTGTATATAACTTTTTACTTCGTTTAAACTGTAGCCGGTTAGCTCGGCTACTTCTTTATAACATTTCTCTCTGATGTAAAACAACTCCACGCTGCGCTGCTGCTCGGCCGACAGCGTTTGCATACATTTTTCTAACGCCGTAAGGCTTTGTTCATTGCTTACTTCTTCATGATGCAAAACAAACGGTAATTCCATAAACTCATCCATGCTGATGACTTCCGTTTTTTTCTTGGCACGTAGCTGCATCAGGCAAAAATTGCGGCTCAAAACATATAACCAGCTTTTAAACTGTTTGATGTCGTGCCTGCTAGCCTTTACCACCAGCTCTTCAAATATCTGCATTACGGCATCCTTGCTTTGTTCTTCATCTTGCAGGTATTTGAGGCATACACCAAAAACCAGGGGCATATAAGGTTTATACAAACGACCTAGCACAGTCAAATCGCCTGTTTGGCGATATTGCTGCAACAACGCTTCGTCGTCTGTTGTGTCGGCTTTATGCTTTTTGTTAAACCACCCCATGCAAGGCCATTAAAATAATTTTTTTATCCGGTTTATGGAAATCAGTTTAGCGCTGCATCATTACAGTAAATAAACTTAAAACAGTCATGAAAAAACTACTTCTTCTCCTGGTGATGCTGACAAGCATTATATCAGTTAACGCTGGCGTGAGTTATACCGTTACCGGCTATGTGTATAATGATGCAGATAAATTATCCCTTCCCGGAGCAACTGTACGCTTACAGAATACCTCAACCGCTACAGTTACTAATGCCGAGGGCTTTTTCTCACTAACACTACCCAAAGGCAAACAGACTTTAGAAATTGTCTGCATCGGGTTTGCGAGCCAAAACGTTACGGTTAACAGTGAAAAAAAAATAGTCATCTACCTTAGACTAAGCGCACAACAGCTGCAGGAAGTTGTGGTGGTCACACCTCAAATACCAATGGTTAGCAAAGATTACAATAATGTAGTGATGCCTGCACCTGTATCTATCAGCACAGCTTTGCAGGGCCGTTTATCGGGAATACAGGTGAGCGGAAACAAGCGAAAGGCGCGTGTATTATCACGCAATGCTGCTCCAGGTTCTTCAAATAAGATTCGTATTCGTGGTTTGGCATCAGTAAGTACCCAGCAGCCAATGTACATCGTAGATGGGAGAGTTGTTGATAAAATAGGTGCGATTAATCCCGATAATATTGCTTCCGTAAACGTTTCCAACAACGCATCGACAACTGCAATTTATGGCTCAAAAGCAGCGAACGGTGTAGTCATCATTACAACCAAAAATGGGAAACTCGGTAAAAGTAAAAATGTGATTTCTCCAGCAAAAAAATTCATTCAGCCCGCCTTTGCAGATGACGAATCATATCAAGCCACGGTCGAAAACAAATTTCAGAACCCGTTTCGCGACCCGCTATCTACCTTTTCGGTAGATGTAGATGCGGCCTCTTACAGCAACATCAGGCGGTATATTAACAACGGGCAGTTGCCGCCTAAGTATGCCGTACGGATAGAAGAAATGATTAACTACTTTGATTATAATTTGCCTGCTCCTACCAACAAAGAGCCGGTGGCCATCCATACCGAACTGTCTGCCGCTCCCTGGAACCCGCAGCACCGCTTGTTGCGTATCGGCCTTAAAGCTCGTGTAGTTGCTACCGAGCAGTTGCCCGCCTCCAATTTGGTTTTCCTGATTGATGTATCAGGCTCTATGAGTGATGCCAACAAATTACCGCTGGTACAATCATCCATCAAAATGCTGGTAGACCAGCTACGCCCGCAGGATAAGGTAGCTATTGTGGTTTATGCCGGTGCGGCAGGCTTGGTGCTGCCGCCTACTCCGGGTAATCAGAAAATCACTATTAAAGATGCGATTGACCGTTTGCAGGCCGGAGGTTCGACTGCCGGTGGTGAAGGTATTAAGCTGGCTTACCGCACGGCCAAGGAAAACTTCTTGAAAGAGGGTAACAACCGTGTTATACTGGCAACCGACGGCGACTTTAACGTAGGCGCCTCATCAGACCAGGATATGGAACAACTGATTGAGCAGGAGCGCAAAAGCGGCGTATTCTTATCAGTACTCGGTTACGGTATGGGAAACTATAAAGACAGCAAAATGGAAACCCTGGCCGATAAGGGTAACGGTAACTATGCTTACATAGACAACGCCACCGAGGCCCGCAAAACACTGGTGAGCGAGTTTGGCGGCACCCTGTTTACCGTGGCTAAAGATGTAAAGCTACAACTAGAATTTAACCCGGCCAAAGTAGCCGCCTACAGACTCATCGGTTACGAAAACCGGTTACTGAATCAGGAAGACTTTAATAACGACCTCAAAGATGCCGGCGATATGGGGGCTGGCCACCGCGTAACTGCGTTGTACGAGATTATTCCGATTGGTATAAAGGATAATTATACCAACAGCGTCGACCCTTTAAAATATCAAAAGCCACAACCCACCTCGTCAAACGTTAAAACTTCGTCTGATGAAATGCTGACCATTAAATTCAGGTATAAAGAACCAACAGGATCGGTAAGTAAATTGAGCCAGGCCCTGGTATTTGACCGGCCGTTAGATTTTAGCAAAACGTCAACTGATTTTAAATGGGCATCGGCCGTGGCCGAAGTAGGTATGCTACTGCGCGACTCGGAGTTTAAACAAAGCGCCAGCTTTAAAAATGCCATCAGCATTGCACGCGCTGCTAAAGGCAATGATGATGAAGGCTACCGCGCCGAATTTATTAAACTGGCGGAAAGCGCCATGCTGCTAAGTAAAAGTACGTTAGTGGCCGTTGAGGAATAGGTGTATCTTTTTGTTTTTACATTAATTTTTACTTTGTCACTTCGGACAGACCATAGAAAATTTATTTATTCTTTTCTATGTTTTGCATGAGAAGTATTGCTGTTGTACGAAATGACAAAGTAAAAATTAACATTATAGTTGTATAAGCTCTTTGTGTACATTGCTTTATCTAAATTGCATATGAAGAGGCTATTTTTACTGTTAACAACCATCATCGTGTCCTGCCACGGGAACAGGCCAGCAAAAAAGATAGATTCAACAGACTATCGTCCCAAAGTTATCGAAACAAAAATATCCATAAAAGCAGATACCGTATTAACAGACTTTCCGGATGATAGCCTCTCTAACGGAAATGTATTGGAGATTGGACTTTTTCATAGTGATGAAGTACCACTTAATGCCCGACAATTAAAATGGTTCGGATTGTTTTGTAAAAATGGCAAAACTTATTATTTGGACACCGCCTTGATTGACATACAAAAAGTTAAAGATGAAATGGTTGATGAAGACGGTCAACAAACTGGGTGGCAGGTAAAAGCTAAGCATACTGATAGTTGTCTATTACTTATTTCAGGCGTAGAAAATTTAAGTAAGCACCCAATAACTAAACTTAGTTTAGGCAAAGAAGTATTGCTGCCAGGCGATGAGCAAGTATTCGCATACAATGGAATCAAATACACGCTGTATGCTACAGGCGATAAGAAAACTACACAATCAGACGGTTTCGTTCAGCTAACGAACTATCGTATGTTTCTGAAGTCCGAAGCTAACGGCCAAGTCACTAATCAAATATTAACAGCTAATGGCAATACCGAATATGGCCATTTAATAAAATTTGTTGGTGACATAGACGGTGATGAATTACCCGATTTAATAATAGATACTTCAGGCAAGGAAAACGTTGGAAAAACTACATTGTATTTATCAAAACCGGCTTCCAAAGGCACTTTGTTAAAAGCTATAGGTATGCATATAATAGTTGGCTGCTAACGCAATAAATAAACACATGCATGCATTCATAAGCCTCAGTCCACATTAAACGTGTTAGCCAGCGTTATACCCAAGGCAGCATACTTTTCCTGAGCTGCTGCCGGGTATTGATACAAGAAATGCGAAAAGATAAGTTCGCCGGTTGCCGGCAGTTCGGCTACCACAATTTTGTAAAGGTATTGCAGGTTACCTTTATTAGCCCTGACACCTATGCTGAAATTATAACCCTTAATACCCTTGCAAAGTGAGGTAATGTTAACCTTGCCCAGTTCTTTGTCTTTACCGGCTTTGATAACTTTAATATAATCATCAATTGCTTTCTCTACAGCCAAAATATCACCGGCTTTAACGCCACGCCGTTTAGCCAGTGGAAATGGCACTACCTGCCCCGCAAACAACTTAAACGAGGCCTGCTTATCAGGACTGAGGTAAGTGAGTGTATCTATATAAGCGTTACTTACTTTACGCACTTCACTTATCACTTCCTCTTTAGGCCATATCTCTTTAAAATACTTGGGATAGTAATAAGAGTAGCTGTAAGATACATTACGGTTAAGCGCGTAATAGGCAGTATCCAATTTAATGCTTTCGCCTTCAAACACACAGGGCACATTACGGTCAAGCAGCTTTTTAAGCTGCGGCTCTTGTGCCTGCCCAAAGGCGCACCAGGTAAAACAGAGTATCAGCAGGTAAGTTATAAAGGTTTTCATTGGCTAAATTTTTTGCTGATAAGAAAAGCCCTTTAGTTTTCACTAAAGGGCTTCTCCGTATTAAGAGCTTATCTTATTATATCAATAACCTTACCGGTTCTTCCAGTAATGATTTTACAGTGTTTAAGAAAGCAGCAGCGGTTGCGCCATCTACTGTACGGTGGTCAGCACTTAATGTAACTTTCATTACGTTGCCAGGTACAACCGCACCGTTTTTAACCACCGGCACTTGCTGTATACCAGCTACTGCCAGGATACAAGAGTCAGGCGTATTGATGATGGCAGTAAAGTCATCCACACCAAACATCCCTAAGTTAGAGATAGTAAAGGTTGAACCTTCCCAATCAGACGGCTGCAGTTTTTTGTCCTTCGCTTTTTTAGCAAATTCTTTAACCTCAGCGCTGATGCGGCTTAATGATTTACCGTCGGCAAAACGTACTACCGGTACCAGCAAACCTTCGTCTACCGCAACGGCAATACCGATGTTAACATGCTCGTTAAAGCGGATTTTATCGCCTAACCAAGATGAGTTAATAGCAGGGTGTTGCTTTAAGGCAACGGCGCAAGCTTTAACCACCAAGTCGTTAAATGATATTTTAACCGGAGCAACCTCGTTCATTTTGGTACGGGCTACAATGGCAGCATCCATATCAATAGAAACAGTTACAAAGAAGTGCGGTGCGGTAAACAAGCTTTCGCTTAAGCGTTTAGCAATTACCTTACGCATTTGCGTAACAGGTTTTTCAGCAAATTTCTCTTCGCCTACAAACGGAGCCAAAGTGATGGTTGGGCCGGCTTTAGCAGCACCTTCTTTAGCATTGGCACTTGCAGCCTGCTCAGCCTGTACCTGCTCAGTAGTTGCAGTAGCTCCTTTGTCGGCAGATTTAGCAGATGGTGTAAAGCCTTCTACGTCTTTCTTTACAATACGGCCACCTTCGGCGCTACCTTTAACTTCGTTGAGGTTGATGCCTTTATCTTTAGCAATTTTACGGGCTAACGGAGAAGCTTTTACACGGCTGTCGTCATCAGATGATGAAGAAGCAGATGCGCTTTCTTCAGTTGCTTTAGTTTCTTCGGCAGGTTTCTCTTCTGTTTTAGCAGCAGGAGAGCCTGAGCCACCTTTTAACAAAGGCGTAACATCAGTACCTTCTTTACCAACAATGGCAATAATGTCGTTTACTTTAGCAGCCTGGCCTTCTTCAACACCAATGTAAAGTAAAGTACCTTCTTCGTAACCTACCACTTCCATGGTAGCTTTGTCGGTATCAACGTCAGCTAACGAATCGTCGGCTTTAACTTTATCACCTACTTTGAAGTTCCATTTGTTAATTACACCCTCAGTCATGGTATCGCTTAACAGCGGCATACGAATAACAGCGGCAGGAATATTTGAAGTATCAACGGCTGGTTCAGCAGCTTTTTCTTCTTTAGGAGCAGCAGGCGCTTTATCTTCGGCAGGTTTTGATTCTGCAGCAGGAGCGTCACCACCTTCTAATACTGATTTATAATCTTCGCCTTCTTTACCAATAACAGCAATTACAGCGTCAACCGGAGCAGCTTTACCTTCTTCAATACCGATATACAGTAAAGTGCCATCCTGGTACGATTCAAAATCCATCGTGGCTTTGTCGGTTTCAACCTCAGCAAGCAAATCGCCTGATTTTACCTTATCGCCAACTTTTTTATGCCATTTAGCGATAACCCCTTCGGTCATGGTATCGCTCATTTTGGGCATTTTAACTACTTCAGCCATATTGTATTGATGAATAGTATGGTTTAAATATGTTTATAATAGGTTAGTCGCGGATGTAAGGATAATCGTTCTGTACATATACGTCAGTGTATAGTTCAGAAGCTTCCGGCCATGGCGACTCTTCTGCAAATTGTACAGACTCGTCAACCTGAGCTTTTACTTTAGCCGCAATCTCTTCAAACCATTTTTCATCAGCATAACCCTCTTTCTCGATAGCTTGTTTTACAATCTCGATAGGGTCTTTCAGTTTGTAACTTTCTACCTCTTCTTTAGTACGGTATTTTTGCGGGTCAGACATAGAGTGACCTTTAAAACGGTAAGTACGCGCTTCCAAGAAGGTTGGGCCTTCGCCAGCACGGGCACGTTGTACAGCCTCGTCCATAGCATTGTGTACCGCTACTGGGTCCATGCCATCAACCGGTGATGAAGGGATGCCGTAAGGAATACCTAATTTATAAATATCAACCTCGGCAGTAGTACGCGCTACCGAAGTACCCATGGCGTAACCGTTGTTTTCGCAAACAAAAATTACAGGCAGTTTCCATAATGCGGCCATGTTAAAGGTTTCGTTTAAGGCACCCTGGCGCACAGCACCATCGCCCATATAACAAACGCAAACGTGGTCGGTACCTTTATATTTTTCGGCGAAGGCAATACCGGCACCCAGCGGAATCT
>CAJYSL010000076.1 GCA_913777515.1 uncultured Mucilaginibacter sp. | reverse complement strand
TACCATGTAATTATATGCACAGGTTGCAGAAAGAATTCCCCATTTATTAAAAATTTTCCGAACAAAAACATTAATTTTGTGTAACCTATAGGATAACAAATCGTAAAAGCTGTTTTACACAATATTCATCTACCATCATGGATTTTTTGCTCAAATGGCGTTTTTTCAAAAACGAACAATACCTGAAAGGCTTTTTCAACGGTTCGGTATCGGCAAAAAAAGAAGTGATTAGTATGATGAGATGTGAGATGAGTGATTTGGACTGTACAGTTACTGTGCCAAAAGCCGATTGGGAAAATCAAACTGTTAATAATCGCGCTGAATGGTGTAAAGCAGTTCTAACCAACTGGTTCCGAAATAAGGGCAAACCTTTTTCTGAAAATCAAAAACTCGTTGTATTAGCTATTGTAGGCTTACTGCCGCAAAAAATTGCTGAATTTTCTATAAAGGATGGCTTTAATTTAAATGCCGAAAATCTGATGGGTGTTTATTATCAATACTACCAGGCCTGAGCTAACAAGTCTTTACTTCATTTTAATCAGGAGTAGTTAAGTTTCAGCTTATGCTTTACTTGGCTGGCCGTTTTCTTCGTGTCATTTTGCGCAACTAAAATCATCCTAAAATGGCAAAAACATGACGTACTCTACTTCATTAGTATAACTTAACTATAAAAGAATACTTATCTTTGTATTATTAATACAACGGATATGAACCTTCCTATATATTTAGACAACAACGCCACCACCCCTATGGATCCCCGGGTGCTGGAAGCTATGCTGCCTTACTTCACTCAAAAGTTTGGTAACGCGGCCAGCCGTAACCACCACTTTGGCTGGTTAGCCGAAGAAGGTGTTGACTATGCCCGCGAGCAGGTGGCCAAGTTGATTGGTGCAAGCGAAAAAGAAATCATCTTTACTTCGGGTGCTACCGAGTCAGACAACCTGGCTATTAAAGGGGTGTTCGAAATGTACAAAGATAAAGGCAACCACATCATTACTGCGGTTACCGAACACAAAGCAGTTTTAGACGCCTGTAAACACGTTGAAAAATTAGGCGGTAAGGTTACATACCTTCCGGTGAAAGAAGACGGTTTGGTTGATTTAGCTGCATTAGAGGCTGCCATGACTCCTGAAACCATCCTGGTTTCAATCATGTACGGCAACAACGAAATCGGTGTCATACAACCGGTTAAAGCCATTGCCGACATTGCCCACAAACATGGTGCTTTGTTTATGACTGATGCTACCCAGGCGGTAGGTAAAATTCCGGTTGACGTTAATCGCGACGGTATTGACCTGTTGGCGTTATCAGCCCATAAAATGTACGGCCCTAAAGGTGTAGGTGCTTTATACGTACGCCGTAAAGGACCGCGCGTTAAAGTTACTGCCCAGATGGACGGTGGCGGCCATGAGCGCGGTATGCGTTCGGGTACCTTAAACGTACCGGGTATTGTAGGTTTAGGTAAAGCTTGCGAAATTGCCATGAATGAAATGGAAAGCGAAGCTGCCCGTTTATCTGCCATGCGCGACAGGTTACAACGCGAACTGACTACCCTGGAAGAAAGCTATGTAAACGGTAACCAGGAACACCGCTTACCACATAACGCTAATATTTCTTTCAAATATGTTGAAGGCGAAGGTTTGATTATGGCCATGAAAGATCTGGCGGTATCTTCAGGCTCGGCTTGTACTTCAGCTTCTTTAGAGCCATCTTACGTATTGAAAAGCTTAGGTTTATCTGATGATTTGGCTCACTCTTCCATCCGTTTTGGTTTAGGCCGATTTACAACTGACGAAGAAGTGGACTACGCCATTGAGGTAACCCGCAAAGCCGTTACCCACCTTCGCGAACTTTCTCCGCTGTGGGAAATGTTTAAAGAAGGCATCGACCTTAACTCGATTGAGTGGGCGGAGCATTAATTTAGGTTGCGGGATTTATGTTGCGGGTTGCGGGTAATTAAACGCACGAAACTAAAAACTTGAAACCTGACGCCTATTAATACTGGCACACATTTAGATAAATAAAATAGGTTGTTAGTCTAAATAACTAACAACCCGAAATACATAAACTCCGGCTACTGGCAACACGAAACCGGCAATTAAAGATTTAAAAACTTAAAGCTATGGCTTATTCAGATAAAGTAATTGACCATTACACTAACCCGCGTAACGTGGGTACGCTTGACAAAAGCAGCCACAAAGTAGGTACCGGTTTGGTAGGTGCCCCTGAGTGCGGCGATGTTATGCGCCTGCAGATTGAGGTTGACGATAACAACGTGATCACCGACGCTAAGTTTAAAACTTTTGGCTGTGGATCGGCTATCGCTTCTTCATCTTTGGCTACTGAGTGGTTAAAAGGTAAAAGCATCGACGACGCTATGGCGATCGACAATATGGACATCGTAGAAGAGCTGGCTTTACCGCCGGTAAAAATTCACTGTTCTGTATTGGCCGAAGACGCCATCAAAGCCGCCATTAACGATTACCGCGTTAAAAATGGCCTGGCCCCTATCGAATTAGAAAAATCACACCATTAATTGGAAACATAGAACCAAGAACCGAGAGCCAAGAAACAAGTTCTCAGTCAATCAGACTGCGTGAAGTTTATCTTGGCTCCTGGCTCTTAGCTCTTAGCTCTTGGTTCTTAATAAAATTTCAGAACACATGGTTACCGTAACAGATAAAGCTAAAAGCAAGATTGATCACCTGATGCAGGATGCCGGGCTGGATGCCTCGTATTTTTTACGGGTTTCGGTTCAGGGAGGCGGCTGTTCGGGTTTATCGTACAACCTCGATTTTGATAACGAGGAGAAAAAAGGCGATCAGTTTTTTGAAGACAAAGGCGTGCGCATGGCCCTGGATATGAAATCGTTTTTATACTTGGCCGGTACCGAGCTCGACTTTTCGGACGGACTGAACGGCAAAGGATTTAACTTTCACAACCCTAACGCCAGCCGTACCTGCGGCTGTGGTGAGAGCTTCTCGGTATAAAGGGATCTAATAAAATTTTGGAAAGGCGCTCCGGTTGGGGTGCCTTTTTTTGTTTGTATATTGACCAACGTTTCAAATTAAGATGCCGAAATTCTATCTTTTTATAATTGCAATACTTACAGCTAAACTAACTACAGCTCAAATCCCCATGAGACCGTTAGAACAATTAACCACCGACTCGTCAGGCATCTCATTAGTAAGGGAATGGTCAACAAACGTTAAAAACAAGATTGAATTTTTACCGGTGGATAAAGCGAGAGCTCGTGAAGCACTTTATAATCTTCAAATAACTACGCGATCACCGATGGGGGCAATCACTTATTTTACCGGTGGACTTTTGATCGAAAATGGGTGGATAAGGATATTAGGCTCTGGTAGCGAAAAATTGAAAAGAGATATTGTAACCTGGAATAAAGGAAAAACCCTTTTACTCATTGGAGAACAGCCTAAATATTTATTAGTAGCCGATGATGTTGTAGGTGGATTTTATGCTCTTAATGGAGGTGGATTGGGAACAGATATAGGCAAGGTGTATTACTTTGCCCCTGAATCTTTAGAATGGGAAGCGCTCGACTTAACCTACTCAGACTTTCTTAACTTTTGTTTTAACGGTGATGTAAAAGGATTTTACAAAAACTTTCATTGGAAAGGGTATGAAAAAGACATACTCAATATCACAGGCGATCAGGCGTTTTCATTCATACCATTTCTGTGGACCAAAGAAGGAAAAGACCTCAATAAGGTTTCAAAAAAAACAGTTCCTGTAGAGGAAGTTTATACATCAAATATGGACTTTAAAAAGTCAATCAATCATTAATTAAGAATTTATCAGACCTTATTACTTTACAATTGGGTAAAAACTTCCTATGAGTCTTGAGGAGAAACTTATCAACGAATCTGTAAAAGAATTAGTTAATCCAACGCTTGGCGTGACCGAACAGTATCTTGATATACACGATGTTGAAAGACTGGATGGCATTCCACAGCCGGAGCGAGTGTTAGTTGACGAACCGGCTAACCTGGCCATAGTTTATTTTAAAATTCGATCAGAAAGATTTCGATTAGCTGTTTACTTACAGCTCCAGCCTGTTATAGTAGTTTATAGCGTTTCAACTGAAAACAACAACAAAATATACCTGCGGGCTACTTCTGAAAACTTTAATGCTGATGAAATACAAGCGATGACATCGTTGCAAGCCACTGAAAGTTTCAATAAAGGAGATACACGCAAATTCGGCAAATCAATTTACGATTACAGCGGATTAGTATTCGAACCTAACCTGGAGATAGACACGTTTGAAAACAAACTTTACCATTTGCTTACTCATTTAGAAAAAGACAATAATGGGGTCAAACTGTTAGCTGAATATGCAAACGCATACATACAAGCAGACATTGATATACATTTCGGCAATGGTTTGATTGGAGGTCCGCTTATAAGCAAAGAGTGTATAACACGAATGTGTTCGCTGAACTTAGCCATTGAATTCAATCAGTTTGTTTCCGGAAACCTATTTCGGTAACCCTAAAGCATTATAACAACCCATTTATCTGTCGTAATTTTTAAGCTAAGCCTATAGCTTCAAAAAGCATCATTCTAAAAACACTCTATTTCCGAACCAAACAAAAGCAAATCACCATTGTAGCTATCTTACAAGGGCCACAAGCATAGTATTGCATATGTTAAATACTTGCCCTAAGTTTGTTTTCTGTTATAAGCCAAACATTTAAACTTAATGAACGCCGTTCAAAAGCCAACTACTGTTCCTGCTTTAATTCGCCATATTGTTGCTCATATACACCCGGACACGCATCCGTTTTTAACACATAAGGTTAAGGATGCCTGGGTAGATATTTCCTACCGTGATGCCATCGAAAACATTGATGCCATATCGGCCTGGTTTCTGCACTTGGGTATACAGAAAGGCGACCGTATTGGTTTGGTGATTGAAAACGGTCCGGAGTATATTTATTTCGACCAGGCCTTACAGCAAATCGGCGCTATCAACACCTCCATCTATCCTACCCTTACCGAAACCGAAACCGAATATATATTAAACGATTCGGGCTTAAAAGTTTTGCTGGTAGGTAATCCGTTTTTGTTGCGCAAAGTGGTAAAAGTAGCCAATAGCTGTCCGGCACTGATGCGCATTATCCCAGCTTTTGATGAGTTTGAAAAGTATACCGAAAAGGCCAACCTGAATGCCGGTGTTATCAGTTTGGCTGATGTGATACAGCAGGGCCTGCCGCTGGTTAAGCAATATAGCCAAACCATCAATATTGCCCGCGAGGCTATCTTACCTTCGGATTTGTCGTGCCTAATTTACACCTCGGGTACCACCGGTACACCTAAAGGCGTGATGCTGATGCATAGCAACTTTGTGCAAACGGTATGGGGCGGCTTGAGCCAGATATCGATTGTAGATAAAGACGATGTCTTCCTGTCGTTTTTGCCGTTGTCGCATGTGTTTGAACGGGCGGCTACCTATTACATTTGTATGGGCGCCGGCGCACGCATTGCGTTTTCACAAAGCCTGGAGCTGCTGGCTAAAAACATGACCGAGGTACGGCCTACTATCATGAATTGTGTACCAAGGTTGTTAGAGCGCATCCACGACAAAGCCATGAAAAACGGCACTACAGCCGGCGGCATGAAGACTAAGATTTTTAACTGGGCTTTTGAGGTGGGCTCAAAATACCGCACCATTCGCGAAAGCGGTAAAAATCCCGGCGTTATTTTACGCAACCAATACAAGCTGGCCGATAAGTTGGTATTTAGCAAAATCAAAGAAAAGACTGGTGGACGTTTAAAATTCCTGATTTCGGGCGGGGGCGCATTGCCTAAAAACGTGGGTGAATTTTTTGGTAACGTAGGCATCCCGGTGCTGGAGGGTTACGGTCTTACCGAAACTACCGGTCCGGTTTGTGTAACCGAGTTTGACCGCCAGGTGTATGGCACGGCAGGCCGCATCTTGCCTGGTTCCGAATTTGGTATCCAGGATGTCGAAACCGGTAAAATTTATACCGTACAAACACATCAGTCGATGGACCCGCAGTTTACCTCTCCTGAAGGCGAAATACTGATTAAAGGGGTAGCTGTAATGAAGGGTTACTGGAACAAACCCGAAGAAACCAAAGCAGCTATTGATGCTAACGGATGGTTTCATAGCGGCGATATTGGCCGTTTTTACAAAGGCTACGTGCAAATTACCGACCGCCTGAAAAACATGTTGGTGAATGCTTATGGTAAAAACATTTACCCAACCCCGGTAGAGAATACTTACCTGAAAAGCCCCAAAATAGAACAGATATTTTTAGTGGGCGACCGCCGCGAGTATGTTACTGCTATTATTGTACCACCCAAAGAACTGCTGCAAGAAACCTTTGGCTTTAAAGAAAACTGGTTTGAGCAACCCGAACCTTTTGTGGACGACAAACAGGTAACCGACTGGCTGGCGCAAGACATCCGCAAATTGAGCAACGAACTGGCCAAGTTTGAGCGAATCAAGAACTTCAAAATTAAACGCAACCCTTTCAGCATGGAAGAGGGCGAAATGACCGTCACCCTGAAAGCTAAGCGTAAAGTGATTGAAAAAAAATACGCCCAAGCCATTGATGAAATGTACATGCAGGAAGTTGACGCGGATTAATGTTACGAAGCTTGTATGCGACTGCTTATACTGACGTTAAGCTTAATACTTTGCCATTTGTTTACCGTAGCACAACTGAAACAATGTAGCTGCACGATAGATAAAAGCATCAGCGAAAGTGGTGTCAGTAATTGCCAGACTACCCGCTTATCGGATGGGTCTTCGTTATATTACCAATTTAATTGCGACTCGGTGTGGCTTACGTTGAATAATAAGCTCAACCGTAAACGAGTCATCTACGTTTTGAAGGGTGAAGATTACAAAGACCTTTGTGGTTATAACTTTCGCTTAGGTTACCAGTTAGCTAAAGAGTACAAAAAATATTTGTTGTTCAGAAGCGGATGCGGTGCTAATGGCCCATGTAATTTTATTTTAATTGATAAGCTTACAGGAAAAAAGGTCAAAGAATTCGGAGAGTTGATTTACAACCATCAAGGCATGGGGCATTTTTATAAATTTGTCATCTACTTTACTTCTGACAGACTCAATAGACTAGCTATTCACTACCTCGACAGCGGTAAGAAATATTTTATTCCTGTAAATCCTGTCCATTTTAATAATGCCATTCCTGAGTACACATTTGATGATGTGACTATTCAACAGTCAAAGTTATTGCTAAAATATGGATTGATTAATGGCAAAACAAAGATTATAACGTTCAATATTTCGACGCATCCTGGTTAATTTTCAATCGTTCAAATCATTTAAATCATCTAAATACTCACTCAAATCATTTAGCCAACTATGCTCAGCACCGAAGACATTCAGTTTTACCTCGGCATTTTTAAAGGTTTAAGCTTGGGCGATTTGTATGAGTTGTTTAACATGGCGCAGGTGAAGCGTATACCGGCCGGAGGGATCTATATTGAACAAGGCGCGACTTCTAAAAAGTTAGGCTTCATTCGCAAAGGACTCATCAGGGCATACCGCATCAAAGATAATGGCGACGATGTAACACTGATGCTGCGCTGGGAAAACCAGTTTATCGCCTCGCACGATACAGTGATTTTAAGCCAGCCATCGCGTTTTACCTACCAGGCACTTGAAGATACCACGTTGATGGAAATGGATTATGGCCGGATGGAGAACATATTGGATAGTAACCCCAAACTATCATCCTACCGCAACGTTATCTTACTACGTATGCTTTCTGAAGCGCTTGAACGTATGGAATCGTTCGTGCTGCTCACGCCCGAAGAGCGCTACCTGCAATTACTCACCGAAAAGCCTAACATTTTTAACCGGGTGCCTAATAAACACTTGGCTACGCTATTAGGCATTACGCCGGTATCATTAAGCCGCATCCGCAAGCGAATCAGCCAAACGCCGAAACGTTAATTATCTTTTGTTAACTGTTGCAGGGCATTGCCCGCTTTAAATTTGTATCAAGAGATTTAACAAGAAGCATTATGCAAGAGACATCAGCCATCCTGTTTAAACATTTTACGTTGTCAACTATTCGATACTTTGTGCTGGCAGGAATACCATTCTTATTATTTTATAAATTTTTTACCACGTGGTTTAACGAAAATAAAATTCAAAACCGTAAGGCCAACGTTAAAGACTTTGTCCGCGAGATTGGCCATTCGCTGCAAACTACGGCCGTATTTGCCGTTATCGGTTATTTAGCCTTACAAAGCCCGATAAAAAATTACACCCGGCTGTATACCAATATTAACGACTATCCCGGTTGGTGGATTTGGGTAAGCTTAATGATCAGCCTCATCATCCACGATACGTATTTTTACTGGATGCATCGCCTGTTGCATCATAAAAAGCTATTTAAGCTGGCGCACTTGGTGCATCACCAGTCTACCAACCCATCGCCCTGGGCTTCCTACTCATTTCACTTTTTCGAAGCCTGGACAGAGGGCGCCGTGCTGTTTGTGATTATGTTCCTTATCCCTATCCATCCGGTTACCGTCATCCTGTTTACCATCGTTGGCTTTATCATCAACGTTTACGGACATTTGGGTTATGAAATTGCCCCTAAGCGGCTGCGTAACAGTATCTTATTTGAGGTTCTGAATACATCAGTACATCACAATATTCATCACAGCAAGTTCAAGGGGAACTATGGCCTGTACTTCAGGTTTTGGGATAGGCTGATGGGTACCGAGCACCCCGATTATGTAAAAGAATACGACCGCATACAGCAAAAGCGCTTTGGTACCGAAAATCAAAAAGCACCTTTACAGTCTCAATCATCGTAGTTGAACAAAAACTTATTAATTAAATGAAAAACTCGTGTTGACGGCAACTTGTAATTATCAAGAATTATGCACCGCCAAACACATGAGTTACTTCAATTAATCCTACAATGTTATTATTAAACTCACCCATATCCTCGGCAGGAATCCATAACTCATTGTGAATAACGCCTCCGACGTTTTGAATTTCGTATTTACTCAGATAGACGTTATCTACTGCAAAAGCCGTTACGTAGCCAGCCCCGTATGCCGGAACATTCCAATCTTTTGCTATCTGAATAGCATATGCTTCATTTGTAACCGGATAAAAAATTGGCTGCTCCGGCAGTCTTGGTGGAAACCTTTTCCAACCTGAATCTTCTATTAACTTCAGTTCGAACTGATTGACAGGCCGGTATAAAATAGTGACGTTAGCATCCATATAGCTTGGTTTAAGCAATTGCAATATACAATAATTTGTGCCCCACAATCCGCGGCATAATATCGTTTTACAAGAATCTGTAAATCTTTTAAAAGCAACACAAGCCTGCCAATCTCATGAATTACACCAAACGCCAAACTTATCCAGCTTTTGACGGTTGAAAGCTGACAGTTGCGGTGCTTAGTTAATAAATAATATTAACGCCGTAACTTAAACACAAACCCCTATCTTTGCCCGTTTCAATAATACCGTTATCATTATGAGCATTGCAGCTTTATCTGAGCAGGAAGTTTTACGCCGCGAGTCGCTACAGCAACTGCGTGCACTGGGTATCAATCCCTACCCTGCTGAGGCCTACCCGGTTAACGCCTGGGCCAACGACATTAACACTAACTTTAATAACAACCCCGAGCAATATAAGCAGGTCACCCTGGCCGGCCGTATTATGTCGCGCCGTATTATGGGCAGCGCCTCTTTTGCCGAATTGCAGGATACCACCGGCCGCGTACAGATTTATATTAAACGCGACGATATTTGCCCCGGTGAGGATAAAACTTTATATAACACCGTATTTAAAAAACTGCT
>CAJYSL010000075.1 GCA_913777515.1 uncultured Mucilaginibacter sp. | reverse complement strand
ATGAATCCAAAACCTTTCTCGGTATTGAAAAACTTTACTGTTCCTTCTTTTTGCATTATATTTTATTTACTAAGTACGCAAGGTAAACATTAAAGTTGGCATATTTTCTCCTTGGTAAAAATATTTAACTTTTATTTATAATCAGGAGGTGATTATGACTTCCACTAATAGCCAAATTATTGTTCCCTCATTAAAATGTTAATCTTTAACTTTACATGATGACGGATAAATGTAGCGAGCTAAAATCTTTCATGGCCAAGCAGCGTGTGCCTTTGTCTGAAGAAGATTTTGCTTTAATCAGCGCAGCAGCAGTGTATAAAAGTGTTCGTAAAAAAGAACTGTTGTTACAAGCAGGGGAGGTATGCCGGTTTAAAATATTTATCAGTCAGGGCTTTTTGCGCACCTTTCGTTTTGATGGCGAAGGTAATGAACACATTCTCCAGTTTTCATCCGGACAAAGCTGGACTACCGAGGGCGAAAGTTATTCAAACCAATCGCCTTCGGCTTATTACATCGAAGCTTTGGAGGACAGTGAATTGTTGATGTGGACCAAAGACAGTTTTGACCAGTTGCTTGCTGCTATTCCCGCCCTAAAAGCTTTCTCAGAGCAACTCATCTTTAATAACTTACACGCCAGCCGTAATCGTTTATACAAGGCTATCAGTGCAAGTCCGGAAGAAAAGTATGAGGATTTTGTGCAAACTTACCCCGGTATTTTACAGCGTGTGCCTTTGCGCATGGTTGCTTCTTATTTGGGCGTGTCACTTAAAACTTTAACCCGTATCCGTCAAGGGCAATTGCAACGGTAAAACAGGGACAAATGTCCTCTTTGGTGCATTATAAATACACGAATTTTGATAAAAGAAAGGATAAATGACCGATTAGTTGAAATATCACCTAAGTCACTTATCCAAAAACAAACTAAATATCAAACCATGCGTGTATTTGTAACAGGAGCCACAGGTTTTGTAGGCTCCGCCATTGTTCAGGAATTAATGAATGCCGGTCATCAGGTGCTGGGGCTTGCACGCTCGGAAGCATCTGCAGCGCAACTGAAAGCGGTAGGTGCGGAGGTGCACCACGGCGAGCTCACAGACTTGGAGAGTCTGAAGCATGGTGCTCAGGCTGCGGACGCGGTGATTCATACGGCATTTATTCATGATTTTTCAAAATTCGTCGAAAACTGCGAAACCGACCGGGCTGCCATAGAGGCCATGGGCAGTGTACTGGAAGGCACCGACAAGCCGCTCATCATCACCTCAGGTACCGGGTTAATTAGCTTGGGCCGCCCTGCTTTAGAGACCGATTTGGCCACCACCGAAAATACAAAAACGCCACGCAAGGCATCCGAAGAAGCTGCGGCAGCTGTTGCAGCACGTGGGATAAAGGTATCGGTAGTGCGCTTGCCACCCTCTGTACATGATGTTAACGACCATGGCTTTGTGCCGATGCTCATCAACTTGGCGCGCGAAAAAGGCGTAGCAGCTTATGTAGGCGACGGTAAAAATCAATGGCCCGCCGTGCACCGATTGGATGCCGCCTTTTTGTACCGGTTAGTACTGGAAAAAAACGGAATACCGGCAACTTACCATGCCGTAGCAGAAGAAGGTATTTCTTTCCGCGAAATTACGGACATCATTGGCAAGCAGCTTAATGTTCCGGTTGAAAGTAGATTCGGCCAGGAAGCGGTTGATTATTTCGGCTGGTTTTTACATTTCGCCTCATTAGACACACCAGCTTCAAGTGAGTGGACACGCAATACTTTGGGTTGGCAGCCTACTAATAAGGGCTTATTGCAGGATGTCGACTCGGACGCTTATTTCCCGGCATTCAGCTAATCACATTTTTTTAATAATTAGAAATGATAGCCACGCTTCTCGGTCTGCCTGGGGAGCGTGGTTATTTATAAATGCCGGGTTGTATCTTTTTGCTTAGCGTTAACGTATAAACAGTGTAAGCCATAAACGCTATGACACTATCTCCCGTTGACATTCAAACACTGGTTTGCAGCATTAAGCTGGCCCGTATAAACAGTAGCCTTTCTGACCAGTGGGGCGAACCTATTGTAAAAAAATTAGAGCAGGGCTTTTATGATGCCGTTTCTACCGAGCTGGAAAATATATCGCCTGACGGCCAAGAATCATATCTCAGAACTTTAGAAAAGTACATTGATGTGCTGGACGATATCGTTAGCTACGAAAACCGCTTGCAGGAAGAAAAATCAAGTTTTCATAACATGTTTATCAAGCACATGGAGCAGCGCCAAACCGAAATGCTGAATAAAAAAAGCGCTTAACATAAAATTATCCGGTCCATTGTCGGTAAAATGTCTTTGTGCTACTAATTTTAAAGACACTTGACCAACTGTGAACCGGTAATTATTGCGCTAAGATTGAGGTTGCATATTTAAGCTACCTGATATTAATTCTTCGGTAGCATCAAAATCATTTTTACGGCCCAAAATGGTGAAGCTTTCTGCCAGTATCTCGGTAGTTTGTTTTTTAACGCCGGTTTTGTCTTCAAATATTCTTGTGCGTATTTTACTTTCCAGGTAAATCAGTCGACCCTTGTCCAAGTATTTGGCAGCACACTCTGCCAGCCCGCGCCACATCACTACATTGTGCCATTCGGTCTGTTCGGCTCTGACGCCGTTTTGCGTTCCCATCTCGGAGGTAGCCAGCGGAAAACTAGCCACCGATATATCATTCTCCAATTTTCGCAGTTCGGGTTTTTTGCCCACATGGCCAACCAGCACTACTTTATTAATTCCGCGCATATCAACTTATATTTAATGGTATCCTGATATTTTGTCTTGGTTAAACAAAGCTACCTAAGACATTATATCTATTTATGCGTATTAATGCGTGTTTATAGCGGCCTTAATACGTGTTTTTAGTAGGTTTTAATACGCCTGTATTTAAATATATTTACTTTATTTTAGTTGTAGCAGGTATTACACGTATTGCTTGCACATCAACGTGAAAGCAAATAGCGGTACGATTCAAGTTCTTAAAATTTCTAAATTATTGTGTCATATGAAACTGAAAAACCTTTATGTCTAAAGCGTTTTATCAATCACGGTAATCTTGTTATTATTTTGCAGCAGCTTTGTTTATAAATACTTAGCTGGTAACGCTTTAGTGAATACCAAATGGAAAGGCACCGTTTACACTAACGAACCCATCGAAGCAATTTTGAATTTAAGAAAGATACGCTGTTGATGATTTATGAAGGACTAATTGCTGAAACTATGAGTTATCAGGCCGATGCGGGCACGCTGACTATCAAAAAACTAAGCGGGGGCAGTCCCTGCGGCAGCAAGCCGGGGCAATATAAATACGTTATCGAGAACGATGTGGTAGTGTTTTCACCCATTAGCGATGAGTGCAATGCCCGCTATAACTCCTTTTCGCCAGAAGGTTACAAGAAACTGTAGTATAATAAGGCTGTTCGTTGCTGAACGTACAGTGTACCAAAAGCGTGCAATGAAACAAAGTGTTGAATTTATAATGTATTGTATTCTAAGCAGTTGAATTATTGGCTTTGTAAATGTAACAATGATGTGGTTGATTGCGCGAGGCATTATCGCTTAACAAGCCAAACTTGCCCGACAGTTAACCAGCAACCGGCTTAAACTCTTTACCATGCTTAAAAATTACCTTAAAGTTGCCTGGCGCAGCCTCATTCGCAACTTCAGTTTTTCGTTAATCAATATCCTGGGTTTGGCAATTGGAATGGCCAGTGCCATCCTGATTTTGCTTTGGGTACAAAACGAAATGAGTCACGACCGCTTTCATGCTAAAAAAGACCGCCTGTACCGGCTCAATAACCGTGATAGTCACAACGGCGAGATATGGGCGTGGAATAACACGCCCAAGCCTATGGTGCCTGCGCTGAAGCAGGAATATCCGGATGTAGAAGATGCCGTAAGGGTAAATGACGCCCGGTTTTTGATTACCGTTGGCGATAAGCACCTCAATTTGGATGGCATTTTTACCGACCCGGGCTTTCTGACTACGTTTTCGTTTCCGATGGCACAGGGGCAAACCAGTGCGCTAAACGGTAATTATAATATTGTGCTTACTCAAAAAGGTGCAAAAAAACTTTTTGGCGATGAGAATGCGATGGGTAAAGTAGTGCGGCTGGACAGTACTGATAATTTCACTGTGGCTGGTATACTGGAAGATTTACCCAATAACACCGCTTTTGATTTTGATTACCTGCTGCCCTGGACCTATATGAAAAAGCTGGGCTGGGATGATAACTATTGGGGCAATAACTCGGTGAAGAGTTTTGTGCTGTTAAAACCTGGGGTAAAGCAGGCCGACTTTGATAAAAAGATTGATTACATTACAATAAAACACAGTAACCCGGCCGATGGACCAAACACCACCCATGTATTTACGCAACTGTTTAGTGACACCTGGCTATATTCAAAATCTGAAAATGGGCGGTATGTAGCTGGCCGTATAAGTATGGTAAGGTTATTTACCGTGATTGCCGGATTTATTTTATTAATTGCCTGCATCAATTTCATGAACCTCAGCACCGCACGCAGTGAAAAGCGGGCTAAAGAAGTGGGTATACGTAAGGCTGTTGGTGCGCCGAAGCGCTTACTGGTGATGCAGTTTATTGGCGAAAGTATTATGCTGGCTTTTTTTGCGGGTATCATTGCTATTATATTAGTAGAGTTGAGTTTGCCGGCTTTCAATAATTTGGTAGATAAAAACATCTACATTCCTTTCGGCAATCCTGTTTACTGGCTAATCGCTATTGGTTTTATTTTGTTTACCGGTTTGCTCGCGGGTAGCTATCCGGCGCTGTATTTATCATCGTTTAAGCCGGTTAAAGTGTTAAAAGGCACTTTTAAAGCGGCCAATGCGCAGATTACGCCGCGTAAAATATTAGTGATTATTCAATTTACCTTTGCCGTTGCTTTGGTCATCTGTACGGTTGTGGTGGTTAAACAAATTAAGCATGCGCAGCAGCGCGATAACGGTTACGTAAAAGACAACCTGGTTTATGTGCCGCTGCAGGGCGACATCGACAAACACTATGATTTGATTAAAAGTGAACTACTTAGAAAAGGTGTAGCGACGGCCGTTACAAAATCTATGTCGAGCATCACCAGCCGTAATAGTGATGGTTGGGGGTTTAGCTGGCCTGGTAGTACAAAGAATGATGAAAAGTTAGACTTTGTACGCATGGCTTCTGATGCCGATTTTGTAAAGGCGATGGGCGTAAAGCTTGTAGAAGGGCGTGATATTGATATTAAAGCTTACCCGTCCGATTCGACAGCAATACTGCTTAATGAAACGGCAGTAAAAGCGATGCGGTTAAAAAATCCGCTCGGACAGATTGTGAAGAGCGATGGGCGTAACTGGCTTATTGTCGGTGTGATAAAAGACTTTATTTACGAGTCGCCTTACGAAAAAGTGCAGCAACTGATAGTTTTTGGCCCCAAAGCCTGGTTCAATGGCATGCACATTAAACTTAATAACCAAAAGCCTGTTGCTCAAAACTTAAGCGAAATTGAGCAAATATTTAAAGAAAATAATCCTGATTATCCGTTCGAATATAAATTTATTGATGATGAGTATGCCCGTAAATTTAAAAATGAACAGCGGATTGGTTCCCTGGCCGCGCTGTTTGCCGGTTTAACCATCTTTATATCCTGCTTGGGCTTGTTTGGCCTGTCAACTTACATGGCCGAAAACCGCATCAAAGAAATAGGTGTGCGCAAAGTATTGGGCGCTTCCGTCATCAATATCACCGCCCTGCTATCTCGCGATTTTTTAAAACTAGTAGTCATCTCCATATTCATCGCATCACCTATTGCCTGGTGGATGATGAACAGCTGGCTACAGGATTTCAATTACAAAATCAGCATCAGCATATGGGTGTTTGCCATGGCCGGTTTGGGCGCCATGAGTATCGCGTTGCTCACCATCAGCTTTCAGTCGGTTAAGGCTGCTATGGCTAATCCAATCAAAAATTTAAGAAGCGAGTAGTTAGGTATTTTCATAATTTAATCGGCCTGCCTGATATTTGGGGCAGGCCGCTTTTGTTACAAAACATCTTCAGCGAAATTCTCTCATAATCTGATAATTTATGCCATCAAAACTTGAATGTACAACTTATTGCGCTTAGAGTTTCATGTTCCAATTGCAGTCAAAGTAAAATGCAAGGTAGCCCAAACTTAAATGCATAAATTAAATTAATATCATGGCAGTCATTTTGTATCATTGCCGTTTTCAAGCACACTTAAGTATTTATGGCATCAGGCTTTTTTGCAATATTAGATGATATTACCGCTTTAATGGACGATGTGGCGATAACCGCCAAGGTAGCAGCGCGCAAAACGGCCGGTATCTTAGGAGACGATTTAGCCGTAAACGCCGAGAAAGCAACCGGTTTTTTGTCATCAAGAGAATTGCCCGTATTGTGGGGAATTACCAAAGGTTCGCTGCTCAATAAGCTCATCATTGTGCCTATCGCGCTATTGCTCAATGCCTTTTTTCCGGCAGCTATAAAGATAATCTTAATTCTTGGCGGATTTTACCTGGCCTACGAAGGGGTTGAAAAAATCATTGAATACTTTTTTCATCATCCTAAACAAGGGCATGAGGTGGTTGAAGAAAAGGAACAAGACCCTGCCGTGGCCGAAAAAGCAAAAATAAAATCGGCCATTGCCACCGATTTTATCCTGTCTATTGAGATTGTCATTATCGCTCTCGGTACCGTGTTAGACAAAAGTTTGATGATACAGATTGTGACCGTGTCGGCGGTGGCACTGCTGGCCACCATTGGCGTTTACGGCATCGTGGCCCTAATTGTACGGATGGATGATGCCGGTTACAAGCTGATTGAAAGCTCGCATAACAAAGGTTTTTTCACTTCGGTAGGCAAGGTTTTAGTAAAAGCGTTACCCATCATTATTCGCATCCTGGCAGTGGTGGGCACTATTGCTTTAATTTTAGTTTCGGGCGGTATTTTTGTGCACAACATTGAGTATTTGCACCATGTGTTACCTAATGTTCCCCCATTCATCAAAGAAATTCTTTTTGGTTTAGCTGCGGGTTTAATTGCAGTTGGGTTGGCCACCGGTGTCAAAAAAGTCATCGGAATGGTCAAAGCTTAATTGCATCAAGTTTATTCTTTCAGTTTGATTGCCGGGTTGAAATTTATGGTTTGCAATACCTGCAAGCAAACCGTGACCGCGACTATGAAAACGGAAAGCCCCATGGCGCTTATAAACGGAACCCACGATATGTTGATACGATAAGCAAACGTAGATAACCAGTGGTGAGCTACCAGTAAAGCAATTGGCCAGGCAATCAGGTTAGCCAATACCATAAGGTAAAAGAACGGCTTGCTTAAAGTAAGCATCAAATGTTCGCGACCGGCGCCAAATATTTTGCGAATGGCCGTTTCTTTCATCCTTAATCGCAGCGCATAAGCTGCTGAAGCAAAAAAACCGAGGGAGGCGATACCAATGGCCAAGGCAGAAAACCAGGTTAATACGGTTTGTAGTTGCTCTTGTTTTACAAAAAGCTGTCCGTACAATTCATCCAAAAAATGGTAGTTAAAATTATCACCGTCGAGTTTGTTGATGCTGCTCCAGTTGTGGTTTAAGGTGCTGAGCATTTGGGGGATTGCTCTGGCATCGGCACTAATCATGATTTGAGTTTTTGATAAACCGCAATGGTCATTCAATAAGTAAGCTGTTGGTTGCACTTGTTGTTCAAACCCATAAGCTTTCACATTCTTAACTATGCCAATAATACGGTAACGGCCACCGCAGCCTTCAATACTTTCGCCGATAGGTTGCTTCAGGTTCATGGCTCTGGCGGCAGCTTCGTTGATGACCACGCCCATGCTGTCGGTTGGGTACGAGCCCGAAAACATTCTTCCCTGTTGCGCTTGGATGCTTAACGTTTCGAAATAGTCATAATCTACGCTTATTATATTCAACGCTGCCCTGTTTTGCCGGGCCGAAAATTCGTAAGTAACCGGTAAAAAGCCTCCGGGTACATTCGATGCTACCGTTACATGCTGAACGCCGGGTATGGCTGCAATCCGGTTGCGAATGGGTTTAAACTTTGATGGGGTGTTGTACAACCCCAAGTTATCAATATATATTACCTGTTTGGCCGAAAAGCCAATGTTCTGCGTCTTCATATAATCAACCTGCCGGTTAACGGTGAGCAGTATAATCACAAAAATGACTGCGCAGGCAAATTGTACTACGTTGATGGCATGTCGCACCCATGATAGTCTTCCACATTTAAGCAATTGATTTCCCTGCAAAACCTGCGCCGGGTTAAAGTTTGCCAAAATTAGCGCCGGGTAAATGCCGGCAATTAAAGTAAGCAAACCAAGCGTTGCGCATAACTGCATGATGACAGAATAACCAATACCCGAAAAAAGTAAATTCACCTGCAACACCTGGTTAAAATAAGGTAGCCCTAATGCCACTAATAACAGTGCTATTATCATTGCCAGTAGGCATTGCAGCAATATCTCCAGTAAAAACTGGGTAGCAATCTGCCTTTTCATGATGCCGTTCATCTTTTTAATGCCAACCTCCCTGGCGCGTTGATTAGCTTTGGCCAGATAAAAGTTGGTGAAATTGATGCCTGTTATTACTAATACTACTAAAGCCAGTACGAGCAATCCATTAAGAAGGTAGTAACTGTTTGCCGAGCCGTAATGCGGTTTGAGATGCAGGTTTGTAAGTGGGTCTAAATAAATCGCCCGTTCATTGGGTTTGCTTGCAGCTGCACGCGCTACCTGGCTGGTGTCGGTTAATGCAGCATGCTTGTAAAGCCGGTCTATCTTCTCAGTAAGGCGTTGTACATCGGTGTTAGGTTTTATCAATAAGTAGGTTTGATAAATTTGGTTTGCATAGCTCTGGTCTTTGCCCGAAGTAATATCAGGCGAAAAACCGATACAGTCGTAAACCAGGTTGGTGTTGCCCGGTGGCTTTTCGGCAATGCCGGCTACCGGCATCGGCATGCCGTTTTTAGCCATCATGTTTACCGATTTATTTTGCAGTACGGTATCGCCGGGAAATAGCACTGCTGCAGTTTGAGGCGACAGAAGTATTGTAGGTGTTGTGCTTTTAGGATTTAAGTTAAAGCCACGCGGCTTTATACCTAACATAGACGCAACAGAATAGTCGGCACCCACCCATTTTTTAATAACGAAACGGCCATGTGGCGTAAAAAACGGAATTTGATATAAGGCCGTATTGGTACGACCGGTTTCCTGTACCTCGGGGCATTCGCTTTTAATCAAGGCAGCCAATTTACCGGGCGTGTAAGGGGAGGGGCCGGTTGGCATTTCACGTTCTACCAGGTAAATACGGTCAGCATTTTTATTCCACTGGTCATAACTTTTTTCGTGGTCAATGTATAACGTCACCAAAATATAGGCCGCCAATCCAAGCGACAGGCCGGTTAAGTTAAGCAGGTTGTACCACTTGTCTTTCATAAACGTTCTAATTGCTATTTTAAGGTCCAGCCGGGTAATCATGAAGTTTACGGAATTAGGTGTCGGATTGGGTTAGGGGGATTAAGCTATGAATAATGTAAGCTTTCATAAATTAAGCCATTTTGTAACGTGCTAAAAATCAGTTGTATATGTTGTCTGAAGCGTTCGGATATGAACAAAACTGTTCGTTAACGATACACATCTGAATTACCATGCGTAGCTGGGTAAATTTACTTCTCAGTTCCTGGCGGGATTATAACAGAGGAGGGATAGGCAGTGTGCTTTGATACAATATTGCCGTAGAGTTCTTAATAATTAATAAATTGATGACAACATTGTTCAGCCGGATGGCATATATAGATTATTAAGTGTAAAATTGACAATAAATAATGGGCGTTAGTTTATCGCTGTTCAATAGGTAGCATACGAATCATTATTGTAAACCTAAAGGGCTACGCCCGATTTTAAAACTGCAGTTGAAATTACTTGTGGAGATTTTACAAGAAAAGTCGCCATAAACCATTCAATTGGTATTTTACTGATAATTGATGAACATAATGATTGGCAACCGCTTAATAACGAGTAAACATTTCATTCTTGCAGCGCTGAGTCTGTCTCCTATATGCATTGCTATGACGGTTATAGCGCAAACTCAGCCAAAAACCGACCGACAAAAAGTAGAAGCTGATGCAAAGTATCTAGCAATTCCCGCTGGTTACACGCAAAATCTGCACTGGGAGTTACCCCTTGATTCAGTTGGAAGCAATGGCAGCCAAATTACTTGGAAGTCGGCAAACCTTCGGTATATCTCCAGCAAAGGTAAGCTCATCAGGCGTTCACCGCGTAATGGTGGTAAAGTCAATGTCATACTGACGGCTACGCTTACTTCGGGGGCTGAAAAGCGGAGCAAAGCTTTTAAAGTTACAGTGGCACGCGAGGATCAGCCTTACGATGGTTACCTGTTTACTTATTTTGAAGGGTCTGGCCCTGGCGAGCAGCAGGAGCAGTTACGTTTCGGAGCCAGTGCCGACGCTGTACACTGGACGGCGCTTAATAATAATCAGCCCATTATTGCATCCAGTGAAATTTCGGCTACCGGCGGCATCCGCGACCCGCACATCTTACGCGGCGAGGATGAGAAGACATTTTATATGGTAGCCACCGATATGCATACCACCAAGGATGGCTGGGATTACAATCCCGGAATTACCATGCTAAAATCCAATGATTTAATCCACTGGACACATGGTATCATCAACCTCGAAAAGGCTTATCCTCAAAAATTTCCGAATGTAAAATGGGTTTGGGCACCGCAAACTATTTACGACCCGGCCGCAGGCAAGTATATGGTATATTTTACTGTAAGATTGAAAGATAATCTGACACTCGATTTCTATTGCGCTTATGCCAATGCCGATTTTACCGGTTTTGAAGCTGAGCCCCGCCTTTTATTCAAAGCAAAATATGGCGCTATTGATGGCGACATTATTTACAAAGATGGTCTTTATCACTTTTTTTACAAAGGCAACACTAAAGATGCCAATGGTAAAGAGTTTGCCAACGGTATACAACAGGCTATCGGCAAATCGCTGCAGGGCCCTTGGGCAGAAGATTTCAAATATGTAGATGCCTACTCGGCTAAAAAGGTATCGGTAGAAGGGTCGGGTATTTTTAAGCTGAATAATCGCGATGAGTACATTTTGATGTATGACCTGTACCGCGACCAACGCTACGAGTTTCAGCGCAGCACCGATTTGTTTCACTTTAGTCAAACGCCCGAATCGTTTACCAAAAATTTTAACCCTCGGCATGGCACCGTCATCAGCATTACCCGGCAAGAAGCCGAACGGCTAAATAAACAATGGGGCGGCGTTCCGGCTGAATTATTAGGCGTAAAAGCATCCGATAAATAATCAAACCTTACAAAAATTTTATGGTCAAAAGTATAGTTACTGCAATTGGTATAGCATGTTTAGCCTTTGCAAGTCGGGCATACGGGCAAAAGACGGCTGATTCTCTATACCACTTCACCTCAACCGGTAACCCCGTCATCACCCATAAATTCACCGCCGACCCGGCTCCCTTAGTAGAGGGCGATACACTCTGGCTGTTTACCGGGCATGATTATGCCGGCGGGCAAACCAATTATAAAATGAAAGACTGGTGCTTGTTTTCGACTACCGATTTAAAGCACTGGACGGAATATCCAACGCCGTTAAAAATTGCTGATTTTGCCTGGGACAAAAGCGGTGGAGCTTTTGCAGCCCAGGTAATTAAGCGTAACGGCAAGTATTACTGGTATATCAGTACTAATGGGTCGGGTATTGGCGTGGCCGTGGCCGACCGTATACAAGGTCCTTACAAGGATGCTCTTGGCAAACCTTTGGTTACCCGCGCCGACTGTTTTGCCTCCACTCATAGCTGGACCTGCATTGACCCTACGGTAATGATTGACGATGACGGACAAGCCTGGTTATTTTGGGGTAACGGCGTTTGCTATTATGCCAAACTTAAACCCGACATGACGGAGATTGAACGCCCGGTTAAGAAGATTGAATTTGCCGGAATGCGATTTGAAGAAGCGCCGTGGATACACAAACGCAAGGGAAAATATTATTTATCGTACGCGTCGGGCTTTCCAGAAAAGATAGACTATGCCATGGCCGATAAAATTGAAGGGCCGTACCAGTACAAAGGCGTGCTTAACGAAGTTGCCGGCAACAGTAACACCAATCACGAGGGTATGGTAGAGTTTAAAGGCAAATGGTACTTTTTTTACCATACCGGTGCCATACAGCGCGATGGCGGCAGCTACAGTCGTTCAGTATGCATAGAACGCCTGGAGTACAAAAAGGATGGTTCGATAAGAAGAGTGGTGATGACTACCGAGGGCGTTAATTGATAATAAAATTTCCTGATTGTATATGAGAAGACCTGTAAGATACCTTTTACCCTTGATGTTATCGTCGGCGTTGAGCTTGCCAACGATGGCACAACAGCAAAAAAATAATGAGTCGAAAACTAAATCCGACTTTCATGCCTGGGCACCCACGCCGCCTATGGGCTGGAATAGCTGGGACTGTTTTGGCCCCACCGTTACCGAAGATGAGGTGAAGGCTAACGCCGACTACATGGCTGCACACTTAAAATCATCCGGCTGGGATTACGTAGTGGTCGACATCCGCTGGTTTGTGAGCAATGATAAAGCTAATGGCTACAACCAAACCGACCCGCAGTATAATATTGATGAGTATGGCCGTTTTATACCCGCTGTTAATCGCTTCCCATCGGCTGCGGGCGGAAAGGGTTTTAAACCGCTGGCCGATTATCTGCATGCCAAGGGTCTCAAATTCGGTATCCACATTATGCGTGGTATACCGGTTATTGCGGTAAATCGCGGTTTGCCCATTAAAGGCACTAATGTAACAGCCAAAGACATTTACAGCACGAAAGACCAGTGTAAATGGCTGCGCGACATGTACACCATTGTACCGGGTAAGCCCGGCGCCCAGGAATATTACAACTCTATTTTTGAGATGTATGCCTCGTGGGGGCTGGACTTTGTGAAGATTGATGATTTATCATCGCCTATTTATTTTGAGGGTGAGGTAGACATGATCAGGAAAGCTATTGACCGCACCGGCCGTAAAATTGTGTTAAGTACATCGCCTGGCGAAACGCCTTTAGCACATGCCGCTCACGTGCAGGCCAATGCTAATATGTGGCGTACGGTTGGCGACTTTTGGGATAGTTGGGAACAGCTAAAAGAACATTTTGAAGTATTTGACCGCTGGAATAAATGGCGTGCGTTTGGCGCCTATCCCGATGGAGACATGCTGCCGATGGGCCGCATAGGTATCCGGGCCGAGCGTGGCGCTCCCCGCATGACCCGCTTTACCCATGACGAGCAGTACACCATGATGACCTTGTGGAGTATTTTTAAATCTCCAATGATGTTTGGCGGTAATTTGCCTGATAATGATGCGTTTACTGATGCATTGCTGACCAACAAAGGCATGTTGGCGGTGTTGAACAAAAGCACCAACAACCGACCATTATTTAACCGCCCCAACGAGGCAGCCTGGACGGCCGACGAGCCCGGCACCGGCGCTAAATATCTCGCCGTTTTTAACAAGACCGACAAACTGCTGGCCGACCCGAGCAAAGCCATCTGGAAGAGCGGTATCATTAACCGGCAAACGCCTACACAAAGCAAAATGGTTGACATCGACTTAAAAGGAGCCAAAAAGCTGTACCTGTTGGCCGATAACGGCGGCGATGGCATTGACTGGGACCACACCGACTGGATAAACCCCGTAATTTACAACGGTAAAGACACCCTGCAACTCACGCAATTAAAATGGCGTCAGGCAAAATCAGGCTGGGGGAGCGTTCGATTAAACAATTCCGTATCCGGCGGTAATTTAGTGGTAGATAACAAAACGTACAGCAAAGGTATCGGCATGCATTCAAACGGCTTGGTTGAGTTTGATTTACCTGATGGCTATACCCATTTCAAGGCGTTGGTTGGTTTAGATAAGGCAGCCGTTGAGCAAAACACCGGTGCATCAATAGAAGCCATGGTATTTACCCAAAACCCCTCAGGTCCTGAACCGGCTCCCAACGCTAAAGTGAAGGTAGATTTAAAAAGCCTGGGGTTGATGTCAGCCTGCACCATCACCGATTTATGGACTGGCAAGGTGGTTGGCAAGTTTACAGGCGAATTCGCACCGATGATAAATCGTCATGGCGCGGGATTGTATAAAATTACGAAGGTGAAGTAAAATAGGTTATTAACGGCTATTAAGGCACATCAAACTGCCTTAATAGCCATAATACGTGCATCAAAATCATCACCATGAATCAACGCCTTGGCTTTGAGACGCATTTTATATACATAGATGGTTTTTTCAGAATACTCCAGAATGTTGGCTATTGCCTGCACATCAGTTATGCCTAACCGCATCAACGCAAAAATGCGCAGGTCGGTGGTCAATACTTCGTGTTCTTTTGGCCAAATCTGGTCTTTCTCATTAAATAGGGCGTTGAACGAGGTAATGAAATTTGGGAATATTTTCAGGAACACATGGTCGAAAGTATAAAACAGCGTTTCGCGTTCTTTTTTAATATTGATGTTGTTGATAGTGATTTGAATATCATCGTACTTTTTGATTGACAACTTAGTATCAATCGAGTGCTTCAGTTTTTCCAGTTTGGAGATATATCCCGAAATTACGTTGAAAAAGTACCCAATGTAATCTTCCTTAATTCGGGTATCTTCCTGCAGTTTGCTGTTAATAGCTTCCAACTCCGCATTCTTATCTTCAATAATTCTTTCTTTGGCTTGTACCTTTTTGAGCTGCTTAAAAAGTAGCACCGTAAACACCACAATCACCACGGCTAAGGCGGTAATCAACACAAAATAAGTCAAAAACCGGGTGCGTTCTTTTTCAGAGTAGGTTAATTGCTGCGCGGCTACAATGGGTAGCAACGTGCTTATCTGGAACTGGCGCTGGCGGGCTCCGTAAAATTCGGCATCGGCCATGGCTTGCTGTATTAGGTCATATGCATTTTTGATATCCCCATCTTTATACAGGTTTTCGGCCAGCCACAACAGTGCGACGGTTTCTTTGGTAGATGATTGAATGTCGGCAATAGCAGCCTCAATAAGCAAGTTAATTCCCTTTTGCTTTTGCGACGGTGTGCCCATGTACAATTTGCTCAGGGTGGAGGTTACAATGGCGTACTGGTGGCGGTTGAGTTTGCGTTGAAGCAATTGGTTGAAAATGGCCTCGGCTTGTGTATTGTTATAATTTCGGAGGTTTTTATACCCTTCCAGATACAACCGGTCAAACGAATTGGGTTGGCTGGCAGCAATGGCCAGGTCGATGTATTTGTTTCCCTCCGCAATGTAAGCGGGCGAATAATGGCTGTCGTTATCGTAATTGGCCAAGTCGTAATTGCCACGCATCATAAGCAGATAATACTCCAGCTTGGCACTATCTGTTAAAAAGCTGACATCAATGCCTTCCAGATTATCAAAGGTTTCTTTAAACATCCCGGAAGAAAGCAGGATGAAAGCCGTTTTTATTTTGCTGCTATATATTTTGCCTTTGTCCTGCAACTGCTCGCTCAGGGCCTGCATGCGGTTTACGTATACAAAGGCCGAGTCATACTGATAAGATTTGTATTGGTCATATATGCGACTGCACCAGTCGAACTGCGCCGCTTTATTGCTGGCAGGAATAGACTTTAAAGAAGTTTTGAGTTTACTGATAGTCGCTTCTTTATGGCGGTCGTAGGTGTTTTTTTTGTTGATTTCGGCTTTCAACTTTTCCATCATATCCACATTTTCCGGAAATGCAAAAGCAGCCTGGCTCAAACCCACCAGTAAAAACAACACCTGAATAAACTTCATAAATAGGCCTATAATTTCTGCAAAAGTAAGGCCTGTAAGGTAATTATAATAATAGAAAAGCCCCTGGCTATAAAATAGTACCAGGGGCTGATAAAGTGATTATGGAAAAAAACGTTTTAGTAGCTCAGCGTAAATGCATTACTGCTGTTGTTAACGGTAATGCTTTTTACCTCATGTCCTTCGGCCTGATTAACCGTTCCCTGCGGGTCAAAGCTCGATACCGGCGTTAAGAACGAAACGAATGCATTTTTAACGTCGGCAGATTTTCCATTCACGCTTAGCTTAGTGCCATTAGCAAAACCGTGCAGTTGCAGCGTGATGTGCTTAAATTTCGAACCCTGACTACCTTCCGCTTTACCAAATACAATCTGTTTTTTGGCCGCGTTGTAGGTAATAGTACGTTTATAAAAATTGCCGTTTTCATAATTGTAGCTTTCACCGTCATCTTCGTAATACACAAAAGAGTTATTGCGGTTGCCTTTGTAAATATGCACGGTCAGCGTATCTGTCGGTTTTTCAACAGTCGACTGGATAAGTGATTGCATCGGAATGATGCTGCTTTCTTTTACAAAAACCGGAAGCTTTTGTACGCTTCCCGGCATTATCTTTTGCTGTTTACCAGTCATCATCTCGTCACTGTACAAGTTATACCAATTGCCTTCGGGCAAATAAATGGTGCCATAAGTGTCGGTGCTGCTAAACGGAGCAATCATGAAACCATTGCCAAACTCGTATTGATTTTGAAACTTAGCGTTGTAAACTTCCGGGTCGTGGGTGTAATTGATAGCCAATGAGCGCACAATGGGCTTTCCATTCTGGGTAGCCTCATAAAACGACGAATACAAATAAGGCAGCAGACGGTAACGTAAGTTGATGTAGTTACGTGCAATCTCTAAAGCTTCCTCGCCAAAGGCCCAAGGCTCTGCCGATTTGGTGTTTACCCCTGTATGATTTCTAAAATACGGACTAAACGCACCAATCTGCATCCAGCGGGTGTACAAACCAACAGTTGGGTTGCCGGTAAAACCGCCAATATCCATCCCGGTAAACGGCACACCGCTCAAGCCTAAACTGCTCAGTAAACGTACGCCTAACAGCATGTGGTCATCCTCGGCGCGGTTGTCGCCAGTCCAGATGGCGGTATAGCGCTGCAAACCTGAGTAACCCGCACGGGTCAGGATGAACGGGCGTTTATTGCCCAGTGCGTTGCGGTAACCCTCAAAGCTGGCGCGGGCCATTTCGAGGCCATATATGTTATGCGCCTGCATGTGTGATGCCTTCTTGCCCTCGTAGTCAAATATCACATTGTCCGGCATTTTTTGGCCCCAGGTAGAAATCTCGTTCATATCATTCCAGATGCCGCTTACACCTACATCAGCATATTTCTTTATTTCAGTCTGCCACCAGTTGCGGCCTTTAGTAGCCGTAAAATCAGGGAAATGGCACCAGCCCGGCCAAACTTCGCCGGTGTAGTTGGTGCTGTCGGGATATTTAATAAAAATATCGCTCTTTAAACCACTTTCGTAAACCGGGTAACCTTTTTCGGCTTTTACGCCAGGATCTACAATCAGCGTCAATTTCAGACCCATATCCTTTAGCTTGGCGGACATTTTTGCCGGGTCGGGGAAACGGTTCTTGTCCCAGGTAAATACTTTGTACTTGTCCATATAATGGATATCTAAAGTAATACCGTCTGCCGGAATCTTCTTTTCGCGCAGGGTTTGGGCAATCCTGAAAACTTCGGTTTCCGGATAATAGCTGTAACGGTTTTGCTGATAGCCCAGGCTCCATAGCGGCGGCATTTTCATACGGCCGGTGAGCGCGGTGTAAGAGGTAATAATATCAGCTACGTTTTTATGGTAGATGAAATAATAATTCATCTCGCCGCCGCGTGCCCCGAAAGACGAAAAACGGTTGTTGCTGGCGCCAAAGTTAAAATCGCTCTGATAGGTGTTATCAAAAAATATCCCATAGTTCACATTATGGTGGACGCCGATAAAGAAGGGGATGGTAGAGTAAATAGGGTCCTGGTCGGTACGGTAGCCAAAGGTGTCAGAATTCCAGTTGGTGTAGCCGCTACCTTTACGGTCGAGGTTGCCGGTTTTTTCGCCCAGGCCCACAAAATGTTCGCCATCCTGCATGTGCTTGTAAACGGTAACCGACTCGTCAACCCAAGACGTGCCCAGCCCTTTTTCATCCTGACTAATCACTTGTCCGTCTAAGGTATAAAAAGCTACCGCAAAAGGCTTTTTGCTGATGACTGCCCGAAGCGAATCTGTGCTGATGGTTACCTGGTTATCATCCTGCGTTACATTAGCCTTGGTTGTTTCAGGCTTACTGATTACTGCAAAAGAGAAATCAGCGTTGAGCGGTTGCTTGTCCATCCGCACCCGTATTATCGATGGCGAGTAAACCGTTACCTCGGCAAATGCATTTTGAGTGGTGATGCTTACCTGCTGCCCGCTGATTTTAGCATTGGTGACGTTACCCGCACCTTTCACCGGGTTACTTTGCGCCAATGCGGATGCAGCTATGCCGGTAACCATGAGCGAGGCTACCCATGTTTTAATTAGAGTTTTCATAAAAATAAAAAGAGTGTTTAAGCCGGTAACCTGACCAGCAAAAAAATAAAGCCACATGGCATAAAACTTTGTAAGCTTATGCATCATGTGGCTTTACATCGTCATAACGCTTACCTTATTGTTTGGTGATAGTGTAGGTAAGTGTGTTTAAGTTGACATCAACCCTAAAGCTACCTGTGCCCGGGAAAACCAGGTTACCGCCAGAAGTGCTTAACACACCGGCTGCACCACCATAGCTGGTGTTCCAGTTTGGAGCAGGCGTAATTTTAAATTCTAAACTGCTTGTTGAAGCAGGCACATTAATAACACCAGTGTAGATTCCGTTACTGGTAGCGGATGATAAAAATGGTGCTTTAGATGGATCCCAGCCCTGATAGGCTCCAGGTACGTACACGTAAGAGATTAATGAGTACGGTGTAACGTTCAACGTAACCACGTTAGAATAAGCTGGAGCTGCGTTAGGTGCAATCGAGGATTTTAATCTAACGTCAACGTTTGCCGCAGTACCGTCAGGTAAACCTAAGTTTAACAATACCGTGTTTAGCGCACCTTGAGTTACCGAAGTAGTGGTACCGGTTACAGCAATCTCGCGGGCAGCGGCAAAGTTGTTGCCTTTTTTATCAAACTGCAGTGTGTACGTAATGGCCGATGGGTTGCCGGTTACCGTGGTGCTCTGCCAATTAAAAGTAATGGCGTTGTTATCGCTATTGGCTTTCGACAGTGCAGGCGAGGTAGTGCTGGCGCTAAGCGTGCCTGTACCGCCTATGGATGAATACGCTTTGGTTTCATCTTTTTTACATGATGATAACATGAGCAACAACACACTGCTCAATGCTAAAACGGAAATAATTATCTTCTTCATATCAAAGTTTTTAATGTCAGCCCTGCTTAAGTAAAGCAGGGCTGCTTTGAATTAATATCCTGTGTTTTGAGTCAGGTTTGGATTATTGGTGATATCGCTGTTAGGAATAGGGAACAGGGTACGGTATGAATCAACACCGCGACCGTCGCGTACGCCGCCTTTCCATGGCCATAAGTAAGTGCCCGAAGTGAACAATCCGAAACGGATTAAGTCGGTACGGCGGAAACCTTCCCAGTACAGCTCACGACCTCTTTCGTCAATAATGTTGCTTAGTGCAAGGCTGCTCAGGTTGCCGGTAGCATTGCCATAAGCGCGGGCACGCAGCAGGTTTACGTACTGTAACGCAGTTGCTGTATTACCGCCGGTACCGCCACGTAAAGCTGCCTCAGCGTAAATCAGATACATTTCGGCTAAACGGAACAGCGGGAAATCCGTAGAAACGAACGTACCGTTTGGTGATGTTGCCGAAGCACCGGTAGAAGTTAAATTCTTAAACTTAGTAACCGCGATACCTTGCGTAAAATCGTTTACGTTGGTAATTTCCTGGTTGTTGCCGTAAAAAATAGCACGCTTATCGGTATTGCCGCTACGGTCGGGAAATAATAACGGCAGGTTTTTAGTACTGCGGTTACCACCCCAGCCACCATTAGGCACACCGTAATTTGCCGGACCCATATCTGCATTGATGGAGGCGTTTACGATGTAGGTAGTCGCACCATAGTTCTGCGTGTTGGTAGCATCGTAGTTGATAGACAAAATAGTTTCTGTGTTATTTAAGTTATTGTCTGCCAAAAACAGGTTACGGTAGTTAGACATTAGAGTGTATCCACCAGTGTTAATTACGCGGTTAGCATAAGTGATGGCATCAGTATATCTGCCATTACCGCTGCCCAAATAAGTTTCGGCGTTCAAATACATACGAGCTAATAAGGCCCAGGCAGCAGCCTGGTCGGCACGTCCGTATTCGTTTTGACGAGGGGCTGCCAACGAACCGTCGATAGCTTTCAATTCAGACTCGATGTAAGCGAACAATTTAGCACGGGTAATTTGTGTTGGGAAAAACTTGCCAATCGGCGTAGTTTCGTCAACATAAGGCGGGTTACCAAACAAGTCCATCAACACCCAGTACTGGTAAGCCCTGATAAAGCGGGCCTCTGCACGGTATTTTCTTACGTTATCGGCATCTGCACCGGTAAGACCACGGCTGCTGATTTTATCATCAGTCGATTCGCGGATAAAAGCGTTAGCAACTGTTATTTGATAAATAGAACGGTTATACAAACCGTTTAATAGCGAGTTGTTGGCGCTCCAGTTCAGGTTATGAAAGTCGGGCACGTCGGTGTCGTTCCAGGCACAAAGCGCCTCTTCGGTTGTCCATTCCTGAACACTCCAGTACAAGCGCATAAAGTCAGATGTACCGGCGTCGATACCGCCCAAATCTGATTTGCCTGCGCCAACACTGCTGGTTAAGGCAAATGCACCATACACTTTAGCTAATGCTTCTTTGTAACCAAGCGGTGTGCTGTATACATTGTCGGCTGTAGTTGCATTAGTTGGAGTACGATCTAATTCTTTTTTGCAGGATGCAAAACTGGTTGCTAGAGCAAGGGCCAGAAAAGCATTTCTCCATATATTCTTTTTCATAATTTCTTTTTGCTAATGTTAATTAGTTAAAAGCCCAGGTTTAAGCTCAAGGTATAGGTTCTCGGACGTGGATAGAAACGGTTATCAATACCTCCGTAAATTTCAGGATCTATACCGTCATACTTGGTTACAACAAACACGTTTTGTACGTTGGCGCCAACATTTAATCTTGCCCTGCTGCCGTGGAAGATGTTGCCGAAGCTGTAGGCAATACCGGCATTATCCATACGTAAGAACGAAGCATTTTTGACATAGTAATCGGTTAGGTAACTGCTGTTGGTAAAGCCGGTGTTTAACAAGTCGCGACTGGCGTTGTTGTTAAAGTTGCCCGCAGTACTAATCAGTGTGTTTTGAGTGCCTAAGGTTGACGCTACGTTGTTGTAAATGTAGTTACCGATATTAGCACGTAATACCGAACTCAAAGTCCATTTTTTGTAGTTGAACTGCGTGCTGAAACCCATCACATATTTAGGGAAAGGTGATTTGTAACGATACATATCGCTCGCGTTAATTACACCGTCGTTATTGCGGTCAACAAACACCCCTTGCAGCGGCTTACCGGTGTTATTATCATATACCTGCTGATACACATAAAAGCTGTTAGCTGAGTAACCAGGTGTTTGAATCTGGATAGTGGTACCTGTACCGCCCGAAATACCACCTGTAGTATTACCAATAATGTTATTGTTACCGGTAGCTGATAGGTTGGTAATTTTGTTGTAGTTATAAGATACGTTGTAGTTCAAAGTCCAGTTAATGTCTTTGGTTTTAATAGGCGTACCGTTTAAGCTTAACTCAATACCGCGGTTTACCATGTTACCAACGTTGGTGGTAATCAGGTTGGTAAAGTTGGTACCTGCTGCTACATAAACAGAAGACAAAAGGTCTTTGGTGTTTTTGTAGTAAGCATCAATAGTACCGGTCAAGCGCTGGTTAAAGAAACCAAAGTCGAAACCAATATTGGTAGCCTGTGTAGTTTCCCATTTCAGGTTAGCATCGTAAGCTGATGGAGCATACAGGTAATAGAACTGGTTACCAAACTGGTAGCGTGAGTCGTTAGTGCTCAGGTAGTAAGTTGGCAAATAGCTGTAGTACGGAATACCGTCTTGCTGACCGGTTACACCAAAGCTGGCACGTAATTTTAAGTCAGACAGCGTCCTTGAATCTTTCAGGAAGCTTTCGTCTTTGATACGCCAGGTAAAGGCAGCAGACGGAAATACACCCCAACGTTTGTCTGGTGAAAACTTAGACGAACCGTCTGTACGGATAGAGCCGGTTAAAATATATTTGGTATCGAATGTATAAATTAGACGACCGTAGAACGATTGTAAAGTGTATTGCGGAACATCATAAGCAAATACAGGAGTGGTACCGTCAATTAAACCTCCTGCAGCGTTGTAGCTTGCATAATTACGGGTTACATTCCGAAAATCGTAATAACCATAACCGGCCGTAGCATTGATATTACTCTTAATTGATTTTACATCCTGATTAAAATTCAAATAAAACTCACCGGTAGTGTTATAGTTTTTTTGGTGATATTGAGACATTGAACCTCGTGTTGCATAAGACTGTGCAGCAGTTGCATTGATAAATGTATCGCCGCCACCTTTAGACAAATCGTAACCCAAATTTAAATTAGCGCGTAAGGCTCTCAGGAATGGGAAACGGTAGTCGGCAGTCAAATTACCGAAACTACGGTAAGTATCGCCGCCATTTAATTTGTCTTTCAGTAAAGCAACCGGGTTACGGGTTGCATTTGGGTTAAGGGTGATAGTACCGTCCGCTGCAGTAGTATACCATTCCGTATAGCCATTAAACGGACTGTTAGCGCTATAAACGTCCTGGGTTGGGTCGAAGCTTAAAGCAGCACCAATAGCATCCTGGTTAGCAAAACGGCTATGGGTATAGGCACCGTTTAAGTTCAAATCTAATTTCAGGTCGTCATTAAAAAACTTAGGGCTTAAGCGTAACGAACCGGTAGTACGTTGCAAACGGTCGGTTTTTAGTATACCGGTTTGGTCAAGGTAACCAACAGAAACACGGTAAGGCATTTTGTGGGTGGTACCTGCAACGCTGAAGTTGTTATCAGTAGTCAGCGCGTTCTGGAAAATTTCATTTTGCCAGTCGGTGTTGGCATTACCTAAATAGCTTGAACGGTTGGTGCCATTGGCAGCATCGTAGTTTTTAACGTAAGCGCGTACTTCATCAGCGGTTAACACATCTACTTTATTGCGTAAAGTTCCGATAGCGTTTTTGGTAGAGAAAGTAAACTGCGGCGTACCGGCAGCGCCTTTTTTAGTAGTAATTAAAATTACACCGTTTGATGCACGCGAACCATAAATAGCTGTAGAAGCAGCATCTTTTAATACGGTAAAGGTTTCGATGTCATCGGGGTTAATCATGGTAAGTGGGTTAGCCGCGCCCGAGATGGCATTGTTGCTTAATGGCACACCGTCAATCACAATTAGGGGGTCGTTGCTCGAGTTAAGCGACGCGCCCTGGCGAATACGTATTGTTGCACCGGCGCCTGGCTGACCACTGTTAGTAGTAACCGATACACCGGCAATTTTACCTTGAATTAACTCGGCTGGGGTAGTGGTAGTACCTTTTTGAAAGTCTTTAGAAGATACCGTGCTGATAGAACCGGTAACATCTTTACGGCTTTGTGTACCATAACCAATAACCACTACCTCTGTAAGCGCTTTGCTTTCGGGAGCCAATTGAAAATCGGCACTGGCGGCTGCGCCTGCGGTTACGGTTACAGATTTTCTGAGCGGGGTGTAGCCAATAAATACGGCTGAAACCGTGTAAGTGCCCGGCGATACATTATTGATACGATAAACGCCGTTGGCATCGGCTGTGGTGCCTTGCGTAGTACCTACAATACTTACACTCACACCTGGTAAAGCTTCGCCTTTTTCGTCAAGCACCTTACCGGTAATGCTGCCTGTTTGGGCGTAGGCCACTGCCGATATAATAAGCAGCATGCAAACAAGCACATACTTTTTTAGATAGTTTTTTCTCATACAACTTTAGTTTTGCTGTAAAAGCTTAAATTATTTGTGGAACAATTGGTTAAATACGGCAACCGGTGGCTTTGCAGCCAGTTGCATTTTTAGTCGTGAAATTTGGATTAAGAAGGCGGTTAGTAGTTTTGCGTAATGTTTATCTCATAGTGGGTTATTTGGTTAGCTCTAAAATATACTGGCCTTTGGCCGGCACGGTGATGGCTTGGCTTACCGGCATTTTTTTGCCTGTAATTACATCGGTGCCCTGGCTAAAGCCACTGGTTACTTCTAAAAAGCGTGTCATGGGCACCTCGCAGGCCGAATTGGTGCCGTTTAGCATCACTAAAACCGTTTTATTGTTTTTGATGCGTGCATAAACGTAAACGCCGGTACCATCGGGTACATAGTGCAACAGTTTGCCTTGTGTAATGGCCTCGTTGCCTTTGCGCCACTGCAGCAGTTTTTGCAGGTAAAGCCACGCCTCGTTTTGTTTTTCGGTACGGCCTTGAGCCGTAAAAGCGTTGGTTTTATCGCCGGCCCAGCCGCCCGGAAAATCGGTACGCACGTAGCCGTCGCTTTTGGCTTTTTTACCGTCCATCAAAATTTCGGTACCGTAATAAATTTGCGGTATGCCGCGGGTAGTCAGCAAAAATGCCAGCGCTTGTTTATAACGGCGCAGGTCTGGGTCGTCGGCACGGGCAAAACGGTCCAGGTCGTGGTTGTCTAAAAACGTCAGGATGTTGCTTTGGTCGGCAAACATAAAATCCTGGGCAATTTCTTCGTATAAGCGGAACAGCGGGCTATCCTCACCAAAACGGTCGCGGTCGGTATAATCAAAAGCGGTGTTAGCAATAAATGTTAACGGAAAATCCATCACAGTTTTTAAATGCG
>CAJYSL010000074.1 GCA_913777515.1 uncultured Mucilaginibacter sp. | reverse complement strand
GCTGCCCTACCGACTTAAGTTTACATCTGTCTGTCGCATTTTCTTTAAAATTCTCATATTTGGGAAAATTTTAAGCATGGCCGCTACTTTAAAACAAATGATAGAGGATGCCTGGGAAGACCGGGGTCTACTTAACGGAAGTGATTACGTTAGTGCCGTTGAAACGGTAATTGAGCGTTTAGATAAAGGTGAAATGCGTGTAGCCGAGGTTATTGCCGGTCGCTGGCACGTAAACGACTGGATTAAAAAAGCTGTAATCCTGTACTTCCCCATTATGCAGATGGAAGAAATAAAGGTAGGTCCGTTTGTATTTCATGATAAGATGAAATTAAAAACCGACTACCGCAAAACTGGCGTACGCGTGGTGCCTCATGGTATTGCCCGTTACGGAGCCTATTTGGCTAAAGGCGTAATTATGATGCCGTCGTACGTAAACATCGGTGCATTTGTAGACGAGGGTACCATGGTTGATACCTGGGCTACCGTAGGCTCATGTGCGCAAGTAGGTAAACATTGCCATTTAAGCGGTGGTGTAGGTATTGGTGGTGTATTAGAACCTGTACAGGCTGCACCGGTAATTATAGAAGACAATTGCTTTTTAGGTTCGCGTGCTATTGTAGTTGAAGGTGTACACGTAGAGCGCGAAGCTGTATTAGGCGCAAACGTGGTGTTAACCGCATCAACCAAAATTATCGACGTAACAGGCGAAAAACCGGTTGAATATAAAGGTCGTGTACCTGCACGTTCTGTAGTTATTCCGGGTTCTTACACTAAAAAATTCCCTGCCGGCGAGTACCAGGTACCTTGTGCCCTGATTATCGGCAAACGTAAAGAATCAACCGATAAAAAGACTTCTTTGAACGACGCTTTGCGTGATAATAACGTAGCGGTTTAATATTTTGAGTTGATTGGTTAATAAGTTATTAGGTTGATTAGTTTGGCAGACAATTATCTGTTTAATTTAAACAACCTAATAACTCAATAACCCAATAACTTTCCCCCCACAATGCACATTGGGTTTGATGCCAAACGGGCCTTTCTGAATAACACCGGCTTGGGTAATTACAGCCGGTGGCTTATCAGTGCGATGGCTACCCAATTTCCGGAGCATCAGTACACGCTTTATACCCCATCCACCAACAACGATCAGCACCTTGCCTACTTACAGCAACTGCGTAATACACGGATTGTAAAAGCTTCCGGTATTGCACCTGCTGCCTGGTGGCGTACCAAAGGCATCATTGGTGATTTGAAACGTGATGGCATTGATATTTATCATGGCTTGAGTCACGAACTGCCGCTGGGCATTCAAAACAGCGGTATCAAAAGCGTCCTCACCGTACACGACCTGATTTTTTTGCGCTTCCCGCAGTATTACAAATGGATTGACCGCCAAATTTATCAGGCTAAAATAAAATATGCCTGCGCAGCGGCCGACCGCATTATTGCGGTAAGCAAAAAAACCAAACAAGACCTGATTGATTTACTCCAGGTTGATGCAGCCAAGATTGAAGTGGTTTACCAGGACTGCGACCCGGCTTTTAAACTACATCAAAGCGAAGCGCAGAAAACACTCGTCAGAAAAAAATATAACCTGCCCAAGCGCTTCATATTGAGTGTAGGCACCATCGAAGAGCGGAAAAACCTGTTGCTGCTGATTAAAGCTTTACCGCATACCCGTGGCAATGAGCATTTGTTTGTAGTGGGCAAACCCAAAGCTTATTTTGACGAGATTAAAAAATATATTACAGAATACCAGCTTACCGACCGGGTTACATTTTTACATGAAGTAACTTTTCAGGAGCTTCCCGCATTTTACCAGATGGCTACGGTTTTTGTTTACCCATCGCGTTATGAAGGCTTTGGTATTCCTATATTAGAGGCACTGTATTCGGGCGTTCCGGTTATAGCCGCCACGGGTTCGTGCCTGGAGGAGGCCGGCGGACCAGATAGCCTGTATGTAAACCCGGACGACGAATTAGATTTGGCAAAAAAAATCAACAAAGTATGGAACACCCCGGCATTACGGCAGAACATGATGCTGAAGGGGTTTGAATATTGTTACAATTTCAGCAACGAAAAATTAGCTGTACAACTGATGCAGGTATATCAAAAAACGCTATCTCATGCTTAAAGACGAAGTAAAAAATGCGCTGGACGTAATTAACCAGGGCGGCATCATTTTATACCCTACTGATACCATTTGGGGCTTGGGTTGTGATGCGACCAATACTGAAGCCATCCAAAAAATTTATGCATTGAAGCAGCGGGCCCAGGAAAAAAGCATGATTATTTTACTGGATACTGAAAACAAGCTTGAAAGCTATATAAGCGAAGTGCCTACGATTGCTTACGACTTGATTGAATTTACTGAAAATCCTTTAACCTTAGTGATGCCCGGCGCTAAAAACATCTCTCCGGCCCTTATTGCTGCGGATGGTAGCGTAGGTGTGCGGGTAAGTACACATCCTTTTTGCCAGCAACTCATACAACGGTTACGCAAGCCACTGGTATCAACCTCGGCCAACATCAGCGGTCAGCCCTCTCCGCAAAATTTCAGCCAGGTAAGTGATGAAATCATCAACGGTGTTGACTATGTAGTTAATTTAGACCAGCACGACCTAAGCATTAAAAAACCATCAACCATTATGCGCCTGGAGCCTGATGGCAAATTTGAATTTATCAGAAAGTAACCGCGAGCACCTGCTTTTCTAACAATAAACAGTTACACTTATTACTTCAAATATGGCCTTATCAATTGCCTGGTAAGGCTTTGCTGTTATTAAACAACCGATATTAACCGACATAAATACTTACGCTTAATTGGTGTACAAAAAAATAGCCGTTTTAACGTTTCAGTACAGTACAATTGTTGCCAAAACAAAACACTGTTGATAACTACTGCTTTGCGTTACTAAATTGTTTATAAATTGTGCTCACCCAAGAAATTAGGTGTCAAACATACATTTCATTTACACTTCGCTAATCAATTTGCCTTATAGTTGAGCTTTGATGACGTTATTATAATAATCAGGCTCTTTTTACCCATCTCATAATATCATTAAATGTGCGTTGGCGCATAAATTGCAAACCGACAGGTATTCAGAGACGTTTTAATACTTTTTTAATACGCTCTTTTTACTTACGAATACATACACGTTACAGAACATACCATGAGCAGGATATTAGCAGTAGATGATGACCAAGATATATTAGAAGTTTTACAGTTAATATTAGAAGATTCCGGTTACCAGGTTGAAACCCTTTCAGACGGTCATCAGCTGTTCGATAAAATCAACAAAGAACACCCAGATTTAATACTGATGGATATTATGCTTAACGGACTTGACGGCCGCGACTTATGCAAGAACGTAAAGCTAAACAGCCAGACCCGAGGTATTCCGGTAATTATGATTTCGGCCAGCCACAACGTTTCTGACGTTTTAAAGCAGGAATGTGCTCCAAACGATTTTTTGGCTAAACCATTCGACATTAGCATTTTACTCAACAAAATACAGCGCCAGTTAGCTGCATAAAGCTGTAAACATCAGTTTGCTGCAGATATTCTCCGCGAAAAATTAACTGGCTGAAGGTAAACCAATTGTTATACAAAGTTTACCAACATATACCATCTAATATTTACTTTCGTTAAAAATGTGCAATCCGGTTTGTGAAAACATTAACTGGATTGCATTTTTGCATCTTGCTTTTTGTTAACAGTTTCTATGATTAAACTCAAACCCATTGCCGTGAGTGCTCTGCTGCTAAGCACGTTAAGTGTAAGCGCTCAGCAAAATCCATCGTTTCAGGTTTACCGCACTTACCATACTGCCGCTACGCTGTTAAACAACGGCCAGTATGTAGCCGCTGCCGAGCAATACCGGCTTATTGAGCAATCCCGTTTAAAAACAGAAAACCAGCCCCAGTTTGAGTCAGAACTGTCGCTACTGAAAGAAAACTCCAAATACTACCAAGCACTCTGCGCTCTGGAACTGGGTAACGATGATGCAATAAGCATGTTTTTGCGTTTTATAAAAGAGCATCCCGAAAATCCGCTGGCCAAGCTGGCTTATTTCCAGATTGGTAAATCGTACTCAAAAAAGCAAAATTACAATGAGGCGTTAATCTGGTTTAACAAAATCAGCGATAACGAGCTTAACGGCAAAGAGCTGGTTGAGTATAAATTCCGCAAAGGTTACGCCTACTTTGAGATTAACGATTATAAACAAGCGCAAGAACTATTTAGCGAAGTAAAAGACAAAAGATCGCCTTACAGCGAGGACGCCACTTACTACTTTGCTTACATTGCTTATTTAAACAAAGATTATCACGTAGCCCTCGTAAATTTTGAGAAACTCAAAAACTCAAAAAAGTACGAAAACAGCTACCCCTACTACATTACTGCGGTTTACTTTTTAGACAAGCGTTATGATGATGTTATCAACTACGCTATACCAATTTTAAACACCACCAAGCAGCAAAACGAAACCGAAATGCTGCGCATTGTGGGGGCCTCTTATTTTGCCAAGTCCGATTACGCCAACGCTGTAAAATATTACAGCCGTTTCCAGTCGCGCGATTTAGGCCGCACCCAAAGCACCCAGGATGATTACCAGATTGGTTATGCTTACTACAAAACCGGCAACGACAAAAAAGCTGCCGTTGAGCTGGAAAAACTGGTTAACAAAAATGATGTGTACAGCCAGAATGGTAACTATACGCTGGGTACCATTTTTTTAAAGCAAAACAACAAACAAGGCGCACGTACGGCCTTCCAGGTAGCATCAAAACTTGATTTTGATAAACAACTGCAAGAAGATGCCTTGTACGAATACGCCAAACTATCTTATGAGCTAAACTTTAATAATCAGGCTTTAGAAGCCACCCGCTTATACCTACGTAACTACCCTCGCTCTAAACGTACGGACGAGGTTAAAACGCTGTTGGGCGAAACCTTGCTGAATACCAAAAACTATAAAGAGGCGGTAGAAATTTTAGAGCCGATTGTAAACAATACGCCAACAGCGGCCGAAGCTTACCAAAAGGTAACTTATTATCGTGGCCTGGAGTTTTACAACGAACGTGCCTTTGAAAATGCTATCGGTATCTTCTTACGTTCCTTGAAACATCCGCGAGACGAAAAAATTGTAGCATTAACCACTTACTGGCTAGCCGAAGCTATGTACGAGGTACGTAAATATGGCGAATCGGTAGAGCAGTTTGAGGCGTTTTTGGATAACCCGGAGGCTAAGCAAACCGGCGTATACAACTTTGCCTTTTATGGATTAGGTTATGCCGCCTTTGGTGCCGAACAGTACAGTAAAGCGGCCAACTATTTTGAGCGCTTTTTGGCTACCCGCCCTGCCGACCGTAATACCGAAAATGACGCTATTGCGCGCCTGGCTGACAGCTATTTTGTGTTGAAAAATTACGGTACCGCGCTATCTTATTATGATAGACTACGTGCCAGCGGTAGCAAAAGCCAGGACTACGCCTTATTTCAGCGCGGTATGATTCAGGGCCTGCAATCAGCGCCTGATGCAAAAATTAGCACCATGAATGATGTGCTTACGCGTTATCCGAATTCGGATTTTGCTGATGATGCTGCTTTTGAGATTGCTTATACCTACTTTTTGAAAAACGATGGCGATAAGGCTAAAAGCGATTTACAAAACCTGATACAAAAATATCCGCGCAGCAGCTACATCCCACGGGCGTTGGTGACTATGGGTCTAATTGATTATAACAATAACCAGGACGACCAGGCCATTGAATCTTTCAAAAAGGTAGTGCAGACCTACCCGTCATCCGACGAGGCCAAACAAGCGCTGAAACAGATTGAAAAGATTTATACCGATAAAGGTGATGCACAAACCTTTATTAACTATGCCTCAACTACCCCTATTGGTAACTACAGCGAAGCCGAGCAGGAAAGCATCATGGCTACCGCTGCTAATAACCTTTATTTAAAAGGCGACTGGGCCGGAACGGTAGCCGCCGTTGGTGCTTACTACGATAAAGCCAAACGTCCTATTTATGATAAGCAAATGCGTTTTATAAGGGCACAAAGCTTAGTCAACTTAAACCGCCCCGACGAAGCCGTTGCTGATTACAATGTTATTCTGAACGACTGGACCAGTGCTTACACCGAAAAGTCGCTCATTAGCATGGCCAAACTGTATATGGCCCAGCAAAAATATAATGAGGCTGTCGTGTTCCTGAAACGTTTGGAAACAAACTCGGAATACAAAGCCGATTACAACTTTGCTATCAACAATCTGCTGTTGTGTTATGCGCAAATGGAAATGCCTGATGACGTGCTGCATTACACCCAACTGGTGCGCGATAACGAAAAGTCATCAGAAGAAGATAAGTTTAAAACTGGCTTGTTTGCCGGTAAAGCTTACCTACAAAAAGGTGATACTTCGGCAGCCGTAAAAGAGTTTAACTACACCGTAGCCAATACCAAAACAGTTTCGGCAGCCGAGGCGAAGTATAACGTTGCTGAAATTGAGTATAAAAAGCGTAACTACAAAGCTTCGTTAAATACAGCCACTGAGCTTACAACAAAACTGGACAGGTATGATTACTGGGTAGTCAAAACGCTGATTTTAATGGCCGACAATTATGTAGGCTTAAAGAATGTGTACCAGGCTAAAGCCACCCTGCAAAGTATTATAGATGGTTATAAAGGCAATGATGACATTATACCTACTGCCAAAGCCAAACTCGAAAAACTGAATGCCACAGGCGATACCAACATCGGTACCGAAAGTAACAAACAGGACTAATTAGCATTTCCGGAAGTCATGATTAACAGAATAACCTATATATTATCTTTTTGCGCACTATCATTGGGTATAGCACCTGTTGCTGAAGCCCAGGTAAAGCAACCGGCAAAAAAGACAACCAAGCCAGCCAAAACTACTACGGTTAAAAATAAACCCGCAGCTACCAAACTGGGCGAAGCTGCAGCATCTAAAGCTAAACAGGATACCACCAAAAAAGGTGGGCAATCAGCAGCTAATAACAACGCCAATCCCGGCGGCAGCCTGTCCGAAGAAATTGTGGTAACTACCGTTTACAAACCGGTACTGGCCGATGCGGTTAAAATACGCCGTAACCCCAACCTCGATGATACGCAGCCATACAAAGCGCCGTTGAGCTATAACGCTTTGTTAGACAAGCGCCTGGAGCAAAACTCGCAAATACGCCAGTTAGAGGCCATGAAAATGCCTGCCGAGCGCGATTCTATCATGGCCAACAATTTTGTGCGGGCCGGCCTGGGTAGCTTAAAAACCACTTTTGGAGAAGCTTATTTTAACAACGGTGCCGATGAGGCTTTGCAATTGGGCGCTTATTTAAAGCATTTTGGCCAGCAAGGCAGCGCTTTACCCAAACAGAATGAAAGCCGAAGCGAGATTGGCGTGTTTGGTAAAAGCATTGGCGAAAAAAATACCCTCACAGGCCGTATCAACTATCTGCGCCGCGATAATTATTTTTATGGGTATGATAACACGCTGGTTAATGCCCCTATCGACCCGACCAAACAGCATTTTAACACACTGAGCGGCGAGGGCGAACTGGCCCGCAATTTTCAGGACAGCGACCGTGTATTTACCTATGCTTTGAAACTGAATGGCTACATGTTTAACAATGCCTTCAGTGCCAAAGAGAATAATATCGTTTTATCAGGCTATGTTAATCAAACCATTAACCAGTTTTATGCGGGCTTAGGTGCTTCGATGGATATTGCATCGCAAAAAGATGTTAATTATGCATTGAACAACAGTTTTTTAAGATTAAACCCTTATTTAAAATTTCAGGGTGATAATTATAAGATTGATGCCGGTGTAAACATTGTGAAGGAGTTTGGCTTTTCAGAACGTTTTTCGATATTTCCGGCCGTTAAACTCGAGTACCAGGTAATTCCGGATTATGTACGTTTATTTGCCGAAGCTAAAGGTGATATCAACCGTACCTCGTTACGTTACCTGTCGGAGCTTAACCCTTATCTTGGCCAGAACATCGACATCAAAAATTCGGTGGATAAGCTGGATGTGACCATTGGTTTAAAAGGGCGCATAGTTGCCGGTTTAGGCTTTAAGGCAGCAATCTTCCGCAACAGTATATCCGACTTACCGCTTTTTGTGAGCAATGTACAAGCCGTTACCAATCCTCAGATAATACCTGCGGGTAACAACCGCTTTGCCGTTATTTATGATACTGGCAGGTCGCGCGTAACCGGCTTTAACGGCGATTTGGATTACAAGGCATCAGATAATGTAGACATCTTTGGCCGGGTTGAGTTTCGCGATTACAAGCTGAATACACAAGCCCAGGCCTGGAACCTGCCTAAATTTAAGCTGACTGCGGGTACTACCCTGCACATTACTAATAAAGTAGATATTAACGGTTCATTATTATTCCGCGGAAGCACCAAAGATGTAATTGGTAATAACCAGATAGTAACGCTAGCCTCATTTGCCGACCTGAACGGTGGTGTGAGCTATAAAGCTACCAAGCAGATTTCGGTATTTGTACAGGCCAACAACATCCTGAACGCCAATTACCAAACCTACCTGTACTACCCGAACTACGGATTTAATATATTTGGCGGTGTAGGCTTTACTTTTTAATTATATTTGCTGTACTCTAATTTAAAATCAACTCAGGGTTAATAACAAATGGATTTATCGGTTTACATTAGTGAACTCCTTCACCGGCAAGGCATGGTGAATATTCCGCAAATCGGGATATTCAGGCAGGTGAAAATGAGGGGCTACTATAACGCCGAAGAAGGCAAACTTTATCCGCCGCATTACGAAACTGAGTTTGAATATCAGCCTAAAAGCAATGATGACTCGCTGTTGCAGTATGTCATCAGTCGCAGCCAGGTTTCTGCTGCCTCTGCCAGATATTTTATGGACCGTTACCTGTTTAACTTGCTGCAACAGGCAGAAGTAAATGAGGTAATGCTGGGCAAAATGGGCACCCTGGTTAAAAAGAACAAAGCGCTACATTTTAAGCCTATTGTAGCATCTGCATCAAGCACAGCACCTTTTGGTTTTGCCCCGGTTGATTTAAAAGCTCAACCCGAACAACCTGTTGAGGTTACTCAAGCCGCTGAAACTCCGGCCCAAGTAACAACGGTTGAAACAACGACACCGCCAACTGAAGCAATATTACTGCCCGAAACTACCACACTTACCGAAGCCGACGAGCATAACGCCGCCGAAAGCATAGTGATGCCTGTTGAGCCGGCAGAAGCTGAACCATTACCGGTTTTACAAACCGAAACAGCCGATCCGGTAGCACCTGTAGCTAACGCGCATCCAATAGAAGAAGTACCTACGCCATCGGTTAGAGTTGGACAAACTACCCGTCGGGTAAAACCGGCACCCACTCCCGAACCTTCACCGTTTACACGGCCTTGGTTTATTGGCTTGACAGCTGCAGTTGTAGTTATTGTTGGCGGATGGTTTTTGTACCAGCAGATGGAAAGTGACAGCCATAAATTTGTGCCTACCGCCACAGAAGCACCGGATACCACGGCCACCAAAAAAGCTGCGGAGGCTAAGCCACAAGTTAGTACGCCCGTAGTTACGCAACCGGATACTGTAGCCACTACATTGCCTAAAACAAAAGATACTGCCTTAACGGCAAAACCGTTGCAGCCAACAACTGCTAAAATTATTAAAGATACTGCTACCGTAACAGCATCCGGCTTGGAACTGGTCAATACCAAGAATTACAAATACATCCTGATGAGCGGTGCCTTTTACTCAGTCGAAGAGGCCAAGCGAATGATTGACCGCTACAAAGCCAAAGGAGTTAACGCCGGTATTGTAAACAACGGCCCAAGTAAATATGTAAAAGTAGGTTTAGGCTTTTTTGAGACATATGCCGATACCCAGGCCGAAAAAGACAGACTGGTGAAATCTAAAAACCTCAGGCCCGAAAACCTGTATGTTGAAACTGTAAGAAAAAAATAAAAAATGATGCTAATGATACAGCAGGTAACAGATACTGCTACAAAAGTAATTGATACCGCAACCCGTGCCGCACAGCAAACCGCTGCTCCGGCTGATGATTTACGCTTTGGCGACCTGTTAATTAAAGGTGGCTGGGTAATGATTCCGATTGGGGTGTTAGCCGTGTTAGGTTTGGTTATCTTTTTTGAGCGCTACTTTACCATCCGTAAAGCTGCCAAAGACGAGTCGAACCTCATGAGCCAGATTCGCAGCAGTATTACTGCCGGTAAATTAGATTCGGCTTTGGCCGTTGCCCGTAATAGTAACTCGCCACTGGGCCGCATGCTGCAAAAAGGCTTGCTGCGTATTGGCCGCCCCATTAAAGATATTGAAGGCGCTATCGAAAACGTAGGTAAAATTGAAGTAGCTAAACTCGAAAAAAACATAGGCATCATTGGTATAGTAGCCGGTATTGCACCGATGTTCGGCTTTTTAGGTACCATTGCCGGTGTAATCAAGATTTTTTATGATATCTCCAAGACTGATAATATCAGTATGGGCGTTATATCAGGAGGTTTATATGTAAAAATGGTAACCTCGGCTGCCGGTTTGTTTGTGGGTATTGTGGCCTACGTTTGTTACCACATCCTGAACATGATGGTAGAAAA
>CAJYSL010000073.1 GCA_913777515.1 uncultured Mucilaginibacter sp. | reverse complement strand
GCTACATCATCTTCCAGGTCGGCAACTTCCATAGGCAGTTCACCTCTTACCTGGCGTATTCTGTCAATCTTGGTATGGATAGTTTGTAGGTCATACAAAGCTTTTAGCTTTTGTTCTACGGTTTGTTCCATCAAATAAAATATTTTATGGGGTTTGTATTAATTTCTGTTAAACGGACCGCAAAGTTACTAAATTTTTTCTGTATTATTTCATGCAATAGTTGCTGCGTAAATTGCTCACTTTCAAAATGTCCGATGTCGGCAATAACTATCTTTCCTTCAGCATCAAAAAACTCGTGGTACTTATAGTCGGCAGTCACAAAAACGTCGGCTCCGGCAGCAATGGCCTGCTTTAATAAAAAGCCACCCGAGCCACCGCAAACCGCTATTTTTTTTACCGGTTTGTTTTTTAATTCGGTATGCCTAACCACCGCAGCTTTCATATTGGTTTTAAGCTGCGCTAAAAATTCCTGTTCGCTCATGGCATTTTCCAGTTCGCCTATCATGCCGGCGCCTACCTGCTGGTGCTGGTTGGTCAGAGTGTACAAATCGTAAGCCACTTCTTCGTACGGGTGGTTTAAAAACAGGGCCATCAGTATTTTACTTTCCAGGTAAGCCGGGTAGATGGTTTCTATCCGGGCCTCTGCCTCCTGGTGCCGTTCGTTAAGCTGACCCACGTATGGATTGGCGTTTTCGTTACCTTTAAAAGTACCCGTACCGCCGGCATTAAAGCTAACCTCGCTATAGTTGCCAATATTACCAGCGCCCGCGCCGAACATAGCATTGCGCACGGCATCAGCATGGCTATGTGGCACATAGGTCACCAGCTTTTTAAGGATGCCCGATTTGGCCGACAGGATACGCATGTTATTTAAGCCCAGCGTTTGCCCTATACGTGCATTTACCCCATCCATAACATTATCCAAATTGGTATGGATGGCGTACAGGGCAATATCGTGCTTAATAGCTTTTTGCACTACAAGCTCTACGTACGATTTACCGTTGAACTTTTTAAGTCCTTTGAAAACAATAGGGTGGTGCGATATAATGAGCTGGCAGCCGGTGGCAATAGCTTCGTCTACCACAGCCTCCGTACAATCCAGAGAAATAAGCGCCTGGCTGATTTCCTGGTTGCCGTGGCCAACTATCAGTCCCGAGTTGTCATAATCTTCCTGGTAAGCCAGCGGTGCTATGCTTTCCAGGTATGCGGTTAATTCGTTTAACTTCATAACGGCGGCAAGTTAGCTGTTGCTTATCCAATTCCAAATACGTACCAAGATAAAGATGATAAGGTTAAGCAATACCAGCGTGGTAACAGGAAAATAAAATCTGAAGTTTTCGCGCTCAATACGGATATCGCCCGGTAAATGGCCAATCCAGCGTAGCTTATCAGCAAAAAAGTACCAAAGCAGTCCGGCAATTAGTAACAGTGCACCTACTGCAATTAATAGTTTACCTGTTGAGTTGCCTTGCATGTGGTTTATGCACCCATTTTTACCATTTGCAGGGCCTCGTAGGCCATGTCTTTGTTGTAATTATTAGCGATGCTTTTATGATTAATCAAATCTACAATCGTGCCTATTAAGCAGAAACCACCAGTTAAAAGGTAGATTATACCCATGCCGATTTGCCCTACTACAAAACGCTGAACGCCCGCTACAACCACAAAGCCTAAAAGCGTAAATAATAATATATCTGTTGGGTTGCGGCGTTTGCCCATATATAATATTCTAAAACTGTTGAGTTGCTGTTCGTTCAAACCAACGGTGGCTTGCTGTAAAAACAGGAACTCTTCGGGGGTAATGCCCGATAACATGGAAAAAGAATTTTGTTGCATGATAGCTTAAGTTTATAATTCTAAATATAGGATTTACCAACCAACTATTTGTTACAAAAAAAGCGGACACAATTGCTCATAAACAGCAAAAGCCCTGCATGTGCAGAGCTTTTGCCATCATTGTAGTTGAATTTATTAATCTACAGAGGTATTTGATTTGGTCATAAGCAATAAAGTGGCTGCCAGTGATGATAGTACACCGATAAGCAAAGCGCCAAACAAACGGCCCGAAAAATCACGGAAGTTGTTTTCGGCCGCTACATAGTTAATGTACACGATGCCGGCAAAACCTGCAATTACGCCACCGATTAATAAAATCTTGAAGCTTTGCACCAGGCCTTGCAAAAAGTTCATCTGGCCATTCAGTTCGTCGTCGCGGTAACCTTTTAAACCAAAAAATACACCCAAAACTGGTATAAGGATAGAAATATATTCGATAGGTGTTAATTGGTCGTCTAACATTTGGTGGCCGGTCCAGCGCATAATAAATAGCCAAAGTCCGCTCACAACTCCAATAATTATTCCGGATATAACAGCGTTTTTCATGGTCGTAGTGCTTAAGTTGATGTATTATAAGTATCTGTATAGCGTAAAAGGATTATGTGTAGCCAATTGTTTGCTTAATATTCTTTAAAGAAGTAGTTTTTGCGACGTATTTATCCGGGTATTGCCATGTTAAAACAAATATGAAGCAGAACAGTTGCTTCATTAAATATTTTACAATAAATCACCCTTTTAGGAAACCGGGGAGATTATCTTTGCACTGTTTTGAATATTCGTGATATATTAGATAGGTATAAAACCGACGAGCGTATTAAAGAACTGGCGCAAGCATCAAACAGTTCTAAAAATCCGCGTATCCAACTACGGGGACTGGTAGGTTCGAGCGATGCTACGGTAGCGGTGGCGCTGTATTTTTTGCAGCACAAGCACCAGTTGTTCATCCTGCCCGACCGCGAGGAAGCCAGCTATTTCCAAGCCGACCTGGAAAACCTGACCGGCAAAGAAATATTGTTGTTCCCGTCCAGCTATCGCAAAGCTTTCGAGTTTACCCAGCCCGATAGTAGTAACGTGCTGGCCCGTGCCGAGGTATTAAACGAGCTGAACCACTCCACCGAGTTTGGGCAAATCATCGTTACTTATCCCGAGGCGGTAGCCGAGAAAGTAATTGACCGTTCCTCGCTCGAAAAAAATACCCTCGAAATTGCGGTAAACAATAAGCTGAGTATCGATTTTATCAACGAGTTTTTAATTGAGTACGATTTTGAGCGCGTTGATTTTGTGTACGAGCCGGGGCAGTTTTCTATCCGCGGCGGTATTGTCGATATTTTTTCTTTTTCGCACGATTTACCGTACCGCGTAGAATTTTTTGGTGATTTTATTGAGTCTATCCGTACGTTCGAGATTGAAAGCCAATTATCGGCCGAGCAAGTAAAAACCGTAACCATTGTACCTAACGTACAGTCGAAGTTTTTAACCGAAAACAATATTTCGTTATTAGAATATATTGAGGGTGATACCCAAGTGTGGATTAGAGACGTGCAGTTTACGTTGGACATCATCCAGGACGGTTATAAAAAAGCTACCCAGTTATGGAAGGCGCTATCGGCCGAGGAAAAAAATCAAAACCCGGAATGGATTGACCCTAAGTTTGCCTTTACCGACGAAAAAATGATTGCTGACCAGCTGCACGATTTTGCAGTGGTTGAGTTTGGCAAGCAGTTTTTTTACACCGCTACGCATAGCATCAATTTTGATATCAGGCCGCAGCCGTCTTTTAATAAAGACTTTCAGTTGCTGATTCATAACATTAAAAATAACGAGGCGGAAAAGATTGAAAATTTAATCTTTACCGACTCTACCAAGCAGGTGGAGCGTTTATACGCCATTTTTGATGACCTGGATAAAACGGTAAAGTTTACTCCAATCCATGTGTCTATCCGCGAAGGGTTTGTTGACCGTGAACAAAAACTGGCCTGCTACACCGACCACCAGATATTTGACCGTTACTATAAATACAAACTGCGCAAAGGTTACCAGCGCACGCAGGCTATTACCTTAAAAGAACTGCGCGAGTTAAAGCCCGGCGATTACGTAACCCATATTGACCACGGCATTGGCAAATATGCCGGACTGGAAAAGGTAGAGGTGAACGGCAAAATGCAGGAAATGATAAGGCTGATTTATGCCGACAATGATTTGCTATATGTAAACATCAACTCGCTTAACCGTATTTCTAAGTTTAGCGGTAAAGAAGGGTCGGTGCCTAAGATGAATAAGTTAGGTACAGACACCTGGGAGCGGTTAAAGAAAACCACAAAAAAAAAAGTTAAGGACATAGCCCGCGACCTGATCAAGCTTTACGCCATCCGTAAAACTAAAGAAGGTAATGCGTTTTCGCCTGATAGCTATTTACAAACCGAACTGGAGGCCAGCTTTATTTATGAAGACACACCCGACCAGGAAAAGGCGACCAACGACTTTAAAAAAGATATGGAGTCGCCGCACCCAATGGACCGCCTGATTTGTGGCGACGTAGGGTTTGGCAAAACAGAGGTGGCTATCCGTGCGGCGTTTAAAGCCGTGGCTGATAGTAAGCAGGTAGCTGTTTTGGTACCTACTACCATTTTGGCGGCGCAGCACTATAAGACCTTTTCGGACAGGTTGAAAGGCTTTCCGGCCAATATAGATTTCATCAACCGCTTTAAAACTAACAAGCAAATTAAGGATAGCCTGGCCCGTTTGGCCGAAGGCAAACTGGACATCATTATTGGTACGCACCGTTTGGTGAGTAAAGATGTGAAGTTTAAAGACCTTGGGCTGATGATTATTGACGAGGAACAAAAGTTTGGTGTAGCTACCAAAGAGAAACTAAAGGCTATGCGCGCCAACGTGGATACGCTTACGCTTACGGCTACGCCAATACCGCGCACCCTGCACTTTTCGTTGATGGGCGCGCGCGATTTGTCTATCATATCCACCCCGCCGCCTAACCGGCAACCGGTGGTTACCGAATTGCATGTGTTTAATGATAAACTCATTAAAGAAGCGGTTGAGTATGAGTTGGACCGTAACGGACAAGTTTTCTTTATTCATAACCGGGTAGCCGATTTGCCACAATTGGGAGGCATGATTCGCAAGCTGGTGCCTAAAGCCCGTATTGGCATTGCCCATGGGCAGTTAGAGGGCGACGACCTGGAAGATGTAATGCTCAAGTTTGTAAGTCATGAGTATGATGTGTTGGTGGCAACCACCATTATCGAGGCTGGTTTGGATATCCCTAACGCCAATACCATCATCATCAACCATGCCCACATGTTTGGTTTGAGCGATTTGCACCAGATGCGTGGCCGGGTAGGGCGTAGCAATAAAAAAGCATTTTGTTATTTGCTGAGCCCGCCATTGTCGACCCTGACGCCAGAGGCCCGCAAGCGCCTGAGCGCCATTGAGGAATTTAGTGATTTAGGCAGCGGCTTTAACGTAGCCATGCGCGATTTGGACATCCGCGGTAGCGGTAATTTGTTAGGTGCTGAGCAAAGTGGTTTTATTGCCGAGATAGGCTTTGAAATGTACCACAAAATACTCGACGAAGCGATACAGGAGCTTAAAGACGAAGAGTTTAAAGACCTGTTTAAAGATGAGAAACCGCGCCCGTTTGTAAGTTTTACGCAGATTGATACGGATATGGAAATCCTGATACCGGATGAGTATGTAACCAGCTTAACCGAGCGATATAACCTGTATACCGAGATATCAAAACTGGAAAACGAAACCGAACTGCTGGCTTTCGAAAAGCAACTGGCCGACCGTTTTGGCCCTATACCACCGCAGGTAAACGATTTGTTTAACACCATACGTTTGCAATGGCTGGGCAAAGCTATCGGCTTCGAAAAAATATCGCTTAAAAAGAACGTATTGCGCGGATACTTTTTATTTAACCAGCAATCGGCTTATTTTGAGTCGCCGGCATTTATGCAGGTGTTAAGCTTTGTAAAAACCAACATGCGCCGGGTAAACATGAAAGAAGTGAAAAATACGCTTCGCATCAGTATCGAAGGCGTACATAGCGTAGTTGAAGCTGTAGACTTACTGAGCGAGATAGGTTTGGAAGTAGGTGTATAAAACAGTGACAGCACTGTTTTATACACCTAATCTGTTATGTATTCGCTCTTATCAGTACTCCACAAATTTTTCGTCAGCGTAACACCAAAGCCAGCGTTCGCCCGGCTCGGCTGATGAAGTCACTGGGTGTTGGGTTCGATGGTAATGTTTAGTCATATGTTTTTGGGGCGATGAGTCGCAGCACAAGGTTACGCCGCAGGTTTGACAAACACGCAGATGCACCCACCTGCTGTTATGTTTAACACACTCCTCGCAAACGTAGTCGTCGCTCGTTTTTACTTCGGTAATGTCACTTAAGTGGCTGCAGAGTTGCGGTGTCATAGGCTGTAAAGTGTTTGAGATGAACTAAAATACAGAATTTTAGTCGTCATCTTTAAATCGGGCCAATTTCTTGCGGCCCAAATCATAAATCACCCTAAAAGCTTGCTGGTTATCGCCCAAATGATTGGGTGATTGGTGCAGGCTCAGGATAAACTGGCCCTTAATGCGTTTGAACAGGAAGGGCGTGTAAATAATATCCAGCCTGTTGTAAATGGTTTTTGCATAAAACGAGTCGCCATAATCAACATGATGTCCCTCGCCTTTATAAAACTCATCATACAATGCAAAGCGACCAAAACTGGCGTACGCGCTGGCCACAAAACCCAAAGGCAGGTTCCAGCCACCACCACCCTCGTGCCGTACCCGCTCCAACGACATCATTCCGCCTGCTTCAACGGTGAGTGAGTCGAACATGGTAC
>CAJYSL010000072.1 GCA_913777515.1 uncultured Mucilaginibacter sp. | reverse complement strand
TTTATAGACGAAGTTGTTTTACCCACCCCACCTTTCTGATTAGCTAAAGCTATAATTTTACTCATTTTTATACCTCACAATTTACAGCACCTTGCCTTTTCCTGGTTTACAAGGTAAAGCAAAAATTAATACTTTCGCCTTGTTATAATCAGGGGTGTAAAGATACGAATTTAAACAATTCGACAGCCCGGCATGTTCGTCTAACTTATAAACACTTTTTTAATGATTACCATCATTGCCTCCACCAACCGCCCTGCAAGTTCAACTCTAAAATTAGCTAAATATTATCAAAAACAGATGTTAAATAAAGGTACGGAGGCCAACCTGCTGTCTATGGCCGAACTCCCTGCCGACTTTATACAAACCGATATGTTTGGCAGCCGCAGCGCGGCTTTTGAGCCCATACAGCAACTCATCACCGGCACACAAAAATTTTTGTTTGTGATACCCGAATACAACGGTAGTTTCCCGGGTATTTTAAAGGCCTTTATTGATGCCTGCACCTTTCCGGATAGTTTTTATGATAAAAAAGCGGCACTGGTCGGCCTCTCATCCGGCACTTATGGCAATGTGCGCGGGGTTGAGCATTTTGCCGGTATATGCAGTTACCTGCACATGCATGTGTTACCGCTGCGTATACATATACCGGGCATCCGTAAAGAGATGAACGCCGACGGCGATTTGTTCGAAGAAAAAACGGTAAAGTTTGTTGACGAGCAAGTGGATAAGTTTTTGAAGTTTTAAGCCGGACATTGATTTTAGACCTTTCGTGTTTAAACAGCTTTTTAGGCGACAGGCAAACAAATAGTTAATTAAAGAGGTTGATTATTATACTATTAATTATAATTTACCTATGAAAATTAACCGTTTATTGTATGCCTCTGTCACGGCGGTGACCGTGTTTAGCAGTTGTTCGCAACAAAAAAAGCCCGACCCAAGCCAGGCCGATACCACCGCCAACGCTGCTGGCCAGCAAGTGACTTTACCGGCCCCTTATGCTACCAAATCTACCTCAACTTTTTGCAAGGTTATTGGCTGGCCCAAAGGCAAAACACCCACTGCGCCCGAAGGCTTTAAAGTAACTTTGTATGCAGAAAATTTAAACAACCCGCGCAACGTTTATGTGGCACCTAACGGTGATGTTTTTGCGGCACTGGCTACTACCGAAGCTTCGGGCTTAAAAAAAGCACAATCAAAATTAAGCGGCAAAACCGAATCACAAAATATGGGCGAAAGCCCGAATACCATTGTTATTATGCGCGACCGTAATGGTGATGGCGTGGTAGACAATAAGGGTTTATTTTTGAGCGGACTAAATCAGCCCTTTGGTATGGCTGTTGTAGGCAAGTGGTTTTATGTAGCCAACACCGATGGTTTATGGCGCTACCCTTACAGTGCCGGCGACACCCGCATTACCCGTCCCGGCCAGCGTATTTTGAAACTGCCTGCCGGCGGTTACAATAACCACTGGACCCGCAACCTTTTGGTGAGTAAAGATAGTACCAAGATTTATATTACGGTAGGTTCGGGCAGTAACGTTGCTGAGCATGGTTTGGCTAATGAGGCCCGCCGTGCCGATATACTGGTGATTAACCTGGATGGCTCTAACGAAAAGATTTATGCGAGTGGTTTACGTAACCCAGTAGGCGTCGGCTTTTTTCCGGGCACTAACACCATATGGACTGTCGTTAACGAGCGTGACGAGTTGGGCGATGAACTGGTACCCGATTACTTAACCAGTGTAAAAGAAGGCGGTTTTTACGGCTGGCCTTATGCTTACTTTGGACAGCATGAAGACCCACGCCTGAAAAGCCAGCGCCCCGACATGGTGAAAAAAACCATTGTACCTGACGTGGCCTTAGGCTCGCACACAGCATCATTAGGGTTGGCTTTTTACGACGGCAACAAATTTGGTGATAAATATAAAAACGCCGCCTTTATTGGTCAGCATGGTTCGTGGAACAGTTCCAAGCTGGTAGGGTATAAAGTTGTGGCCGTCCCTTTTAGCGGCAGCAAGCCCGGTAAGCCCGAAGATTTTTTAACCGGCTTTGTAGCCAACGCGGCTAACAATGAGGTTTATGGCCGCCCGGTTGGCGTGACTACCACCAAAGATGGCGCCCTGCTGGTGGCCGACGATTCGGGTAATAAGATATGGCGTGTAAGCGCTGAAAAGTAAAAACTGCATTTTTTGATTTTAAAGACCTCATCTTCGCGAGCTGTACCTTGGCAGCTTTCAGGATGAGGTCTTTTGGCGAACTCCTTATTCAGTACCTAATTTCTTGCGATGATTAAACCGTTTACGCTCATTTTATTATTGGTTCTTTTAAGCTCAACTACGTGGGCGCAGCAACGCGACACGTTGCAGCGGGATAGTACCCAGCAACTGCAATCCGTAACGGTTAGGGGATATCTATCTGAGCAGCGCCTGATTCAAGTACCGGCCTCAGTCGGGGTTTTAAGCGCAGGTCAGTTAAGCTTACAACCCAACAATTCTTTGGTGAGCGCCATGAATACCCTGCCGGGCATCCGCATGGAAGAGCGTACACCAGGCAGTTATCGTTTATCTATCCGGGGCAGTTTGCTGCGCTCGCCGTTTGGGGTGCGCAACGTTAAAATTTATTTTGATGAGATGCCGCTTACCGATGCCGGGGGCAACACTTATTTAAATGCGCTTGATGTAAGCAGTTTGCATAGCCTTGAAGTATTAAAAGGACCTGACGGCAGTTTGTTCGGTGCCAACTCCGGCGGCGTGGTGCTGATTAATCCGGTTAACCGACTTACCGACAGCAGCTACACAGCTATTAACGTTAATGCAGGCTCGTACGCTTTATTCCACGAAAATGCCGCCATTAACCAGGTATGGAAACGCAACGAATTAAACATTAAACAAAGCTACCAGACTTACGATGGCTACCGCGACCATAGTTATATGCAGCGGCATTACCTGCAATTGGTTGATAAATTCAAATATGGGCAAACCAATGAGTTCAGACTGATTGGCTTTTACTCCAACCTGCAATATCAAACACCCGGGGGCTTAAGCTTGGCACAATTTGACGCTAACCCCCGAGCGTCCCGCCCTGCAACATCTGCTGTCCCCGGAGCCATCCAGCAAAATATCGGCATCAGTACCAAAATGCTGTACGGTGGTTTAGTAAATGAAATACGCTTAAGTAACCGCATCCGTAACGTAGCTACAGTATTCGGATCTAAAGTAGATTTTGATAATCCGTTTATTACCAATTACGAGCAGCGCAACGAAGGCACTTATGGTGCACGTACCTATTTTGAGTTACACAGTTTACCAACGCAAGCAGAGTGGAAATTAAACCTGGGCGCCGAGTGGCAGCAAACCAATGCCGACATCAACAACTATGATAACATGCAGGGTGTAGCCGGTAAGCCGCAATCGTTAGATGAGGTAAACACTAACCAGCGGTTTGTATTTGCACGTTATGCAGCCACTTTTTACCGATGCTTAAATGTTGAAGCTGCATTGAGTTTAAATGACTACCAGTACAAATTCAGAAACATTTTTCCGCTTAACCAAAGCGATTTGAATACCCGCAATTTTAACCCGCAACTGATGCCGCGTGTTGCCTTGTCGTACGAGTTTACCCGTAACTTTATTGGACGGGCCTCCGTTAGCCGGGGCTACTCTACGCCTACCATTGCCGAAGTAAGGCCCAGCAATAACGTCATCAATACCGCTTTACAGCCCGAAACTGGATGGAACTATGAAACCGGTTTCCGCCTGCGTAACAACAACGAAAGCTTGATGCTGGATGCTTCTGTATTTTATTACCGGCTCAACAATACCATTGTGAACCAACGCAACGCTAACGAAACCGACTATTTTGTAAATGCCGGTGGCACCAAACAAACCGGGTTTGAATTAAACTTTACGAGCTGGATTATTGGCCCCAAGAATTCAGGATGGTTAAGAGGACTGCAGTTTAACGAAGCGTTTACCTATAATGGTTTTAACTTCCGGCAGTACAATATTAATAATGTGGATTACTCGGGTAACCGCCTAACCGGTGTACCGCGGCAAGTGGCCGTAAGCAGTTTACAGTTCAGGCTACCGCAATCCGTCTATGTGTTTGTACAGCATAACTATACCGCACGCCTGCCGGTAAATGATGCTAATACGGTTTATGCCGGCAGTTATCATTTGATGCAAGCCAAAGCCGGCTGGCAAGTGCCCTGGCATTACCGAACCCGGTTAAATATTTATGCCGGTGCAGATAATTTGCTGAATCAAAAGTACAGTTTGGGTAACGATCTCAATGCGGTAGGCAACCGTTACTATAATCCTGCGCCGTTGAGGAATTTTTATGCAGGGGTGAGTGTGAGGATATAGAGAGGCAGCATGATTGTTTCCGCTTATTGCCGCGGAGGCTACTTCTTTGTCTTGAAACAAAGAAGCAAAATTCAAGTCATCCTTAAGGCTTCTTTTCGCACATGGCCGTTGCGCTGCAAAGCCGGGCAGCACCACAGGCTCCTTATATTTTACGCCTTTACCCACGATAGCCTACGCTTCAGCAAAATCTAAAATGCCTCTGCCCTTGCACAGGTCCACCATGTGCTGCCCGCCTTTCACCCGAAGCTGGGAAAGGATGACGAAGAAGCCGAGCCCAGTATTTTCACAAAGTTAGCCCCTCCTAAATCCTCACCGAAAGCAAGGACTTGAAGAATACGACCGGCTATTCTGTAAATTCACTAATTCTGTAAATTCTGATTCAGACAAATAGCAGCTGTGACAATCAACTTATTGCAGAAAACGAATCATTACAAGCCTGGTTTAGAAACGCATGAGCAGCAATAGTGCAATAACTCCTAACCTACACCTCAAACTTAATCCACCCTTCCCCTTCATAACCAAAAATAAATTGCTTCGGGTTAATAATTTCGGCCAAAATTTCGATGGAGTCTATAATGCGTGGGCCGGGGCGGTTGAAGTATTGGTTACCATCGGCGATGTAAAAGCGCTTGTTTTTGATAGCTTGTAAATCGGCAAAGCCCGGCAGCTGTAACAAAGTGCTTATTTCTTTAAGGGTACGCTCTACCGAAAAGCCACAGGCCATTACCACGATGACTTCGGGGTCTTGTTCGCGCAGGTCTTCCCAATTGATGTACGGTGAGTGCTTGCCAACCTCACTCAATATGGGGGCGCCACCAGCAATGGATACCAGTTCGGGCACCCAGTTACCCGAGGTCATTAAAGGCTCCAGCCATTCAATGCAGGCTACGGTTGGTTTTTTTTCGATGAAACGTAATTTGTGCTGAACAATATCTATGCGTTCTTGTAATTCCTCTATCAGTTCATCACCCGCCTTTACAGCGTTCAAGGCTGCTGCAACCTCCCGGATGTTATTCAAAATACCGTTCAAGCTATCGGGCTGCAAGGATATAATTTGTGCAGGTTTATCAAGGTCGGCTGCTAACGCCTGCTCAACCTCGGGGAGCGATACGGCACAAGCGGCACATTGGTCTTGCGTAATAATCACATCCGGGCTCAACTGTTTAATCAACTCGCTGTTTACCTCGTATACCGAAAGCGCGTTAGTTAAAAGCTGCTTTACCTTTTGGTCAATTTCTAAACTAGTTAAGTGAGCCCCTATCCGGTCGTACGAACAAACCGGTAGTTGTTTTACACTTTCGGGGTAATCACACTCGTGCGACCGGCCTACCAGTTTACTTTCCAAACCCAGGGCACAAACAATTTCTGTTGCAGCAGGCAACAGCGAAATAACTCTATCAGCAGACATTTATAGCAGCTTTTATTAATGAAAATGCAAAGAAACTCTAATTTTTGGGCTAACTCAAACAAAATTGCTTGTTCAGTATTCAATTTTCGACTTACTTTTGAACAATGATTTTCCTGACGTTCGTTCTGGGGCTGGTGGTTAACTTTATTGGTTACGTCCCCCCGGGCAATATCAATCTTACCTTAACACAAATTGCCATAAATCGCGGGATGCGTCAGGCCCTGCGTTTTATTACCGCTTTTTCGTGTACCGAGTTTTTCTTTACTTTTTTTATTATGCAGGCGGCCAAATGGCTGTCGGTGCAGCCACACGTCGAAACCATTATCGACTGGGTCATGGTGCTTCTTTTCAGCACACTCGGCATTATAACCTGGCTCAATCGTAAAAAACCACCTAAAGCCAAATACTCCGACCGCGAAAGCATCCGTTACGGTATTTTACTCGGTATCATCAACCCTATGCAAATTCCGTTCTGGATGATAGCCGGCACCTACCTGTTAGCCCACCAGTGGATTTTGCCTGGTTTGTTTGCCTTGGCCGTGTTTAGTTTAGGGTCGGCTGCCGGTACTTTTTTATGTTTGTTTATTTATGCCAAATCGGCCAGGTATATTCAAAATAAGTTTGAGTTAAGCACACAATTTATCAATACAGGCATTGCCATCTTGTTTTTCGGGTTTGCGCTTTACCACATCGGTAAAGAGATATACATCTTAGGCTGGCGCTAAGCAAACAGCACCAACAGTTATGCGTTAATTTGGCACAATTCTGTTTTATATTTGCGCATGGCCATCCAAGAACTTTACCAGCTTTACCTGCAACATCCTGTCATCAGTACCGATACCCGCAAAATTGCACCGGGCAGTTTATTTTTTGCCTTAAAAGGCGATAAGTTTGACGCCAACACTTTTGCCACACAAGCATTAGAGGCTGGCGCTGCCTATGCGGTGATAGACGATGCCGCTTACCGCACGTCTGACCGTTGTATAATGGTTGACAATGTTTTGAGCACACTACAGGACCTTGCCCGCTACCATCGTAAACAATTACAGATACCGGTGATTGGTCTTACCGGCACCAATGGTAAAACTACTACTAAAGAACTGATTAATGCGGTTTTAACCCAGCAATTCAATACGCTGGCAACCCAAGGTAACTTAAACAACCATATCGGCGTACCGCTTACCATCTTATCTATCACCGGCCAGCACCAGATGGCAGTTATTGAAATGGGCGCTAATCATCAAAAAGAAATTGCTTTGCTATGTACTATCGCCCAGCCAACGCACGGTTTAATTACCAACGTTGGCAAAGCGCATTTAGAAGGCTTTGGCGGTGTTGAAGGGGTTAAGATAGGCAAAGGCGAAATGTATGATTACCTGAAAGCCACCAATGGCGTTGCTTTTGTAAACAGCGATAGCCCCGACCTGATGCTGATGAAAGAAACGCGGGGCTTGGTGAACGTTGAATATTACGGCC
>CAJYSL010000071.1 GCA_913777515.1 uncultured Mucilaginibacter sp. | reverse complement strand
GTAAGACACGCCGCTCTCGATAGCAACGGGCTTTATGCTTTGCGCAACAGCCGAGCCAGCAGTAAGTAAAGCAATGACAGAAAGACCAACAGAAAATTTATAGAACATTTTTTTGAGTGATATTAAGAATCAATTAATTGTGCGATGGCACCATAGCTCATCCAGGTCATGGTAAGCACCACGGCAGCGCCGAGAATGGTTAACCACAAAGGCTGGCGGTAGGCACCAACAATCCGATACCGATAGGCGGCCACCAGCATGGTACCCAGGGCCAGTGGTAAAATTAAACCGTTAATAGCGCCAACGGCAACCAGAATACCTATGGGCTTGCCAATGAGCAAAAATAACCCGCAGGCAATAACGATAAAGCCGATAATGATTTCGCGATTATATTTAAGGATAACCGGGTTGAAGCTTTTGATAAACGATACCGAGGTATAAGCCGAGCCTACAACCGAGGATATACCTGCCGACCACATTACCAAACCAAATATTTTATAACCCAAGTTACCACTGGCCAGTTTAAACACAGAAGCCGCCGGATTGCCCACGTCGAGTTGGCCACCGGCGCTTACCACGCCCAAAGCTGCTATAAATAGTAAAAGCCGCATGAGCGAAGCCAAACCAATAGCGCTCAATGCGCCTTTGTTGATAGCCGGCAAATTTTCATGACCGGTTTGCCGGGCGTCCAGCAAACGGTGAGCACCCGCAAACGTGATATAGCCACCAACGGTTCCGCCAACAATGGTTAGCAAGGCCGTAAAATCAAACTTGCTCGGGTTAACCGCTCTCACCGCAGCCTCGGCCAAAGGTGGCTCGCTGATGTAGGCAATGTACAAGGCCAAACCGATTTTAAGCAAGCCCATGCATTTGGCAAAAGTATCCATTACCTTGCCAGCCTCGCGGTAAATAAAAATACCGATGGCTATAATGGCACTGATGATAGCACCCTTACCCACGCTGATGCCGAACAGTACATTTAAACCCAGGCCAGCACCCGCTATGTTGCCAATGTTAAAAGCCATGCCCCCTAAAAACACCAAAAAAGATAAAAAGTAGCCGAGGCCGGGTACCAGCTGGTTGGCAATATCCTGTGCAGGCTTGTCGGCTACGGCAATAATACGCCAGATGTTCAGCTGCGCTATGGCATCTAAAATAACAGATACCAGAATAATAAAGGCAAAGCTGGCGCCTAATTGCTGCGTAAATAAGGCGGTTTGAGTTAAAAAGCCCGGCCCAATGGCCGAACTGGCCATCAAAAAGGCTGCACCAATCAGTACGCTCCAGTTTACTTTCTTCATGATACGTCGGGCGCTTTGATAGTGATGCCTTCGGCTTTTAAACGTTGACTGATAGTTTGCGCAAATTCAACAGCATGTGCACCATCCCCGTGCAAACAAAGTGTTTCGGCTTTGAGTGCAACGGGCTTAGCGTTAGTAGATACTACTTGTTGTTGCTGCACCATTAACAATACCTGGGCGATGGATTGTTGCTCGTTAGTGATTAGGGCATTGCTTTGGGTGCGCGGTGTAAGCAAGCCATCATCCTGGTAAGTTCGGTCGGCAAAAACTTCGGAAGCGGTAGTCAAGCCAACTTTTTCAGCTACAGTAATCATGTAGCTGCCTGCCAATCCGTAAAAAATTAATTTCGGGTCAAAGTCAACAACGGCCTGTACTATGGCTTGTGCCAGCGCGGGTTCTTTAGCAGCCATATTGTACAACGCACCATGTGGCTTAACGTGATGCAATTTTCCGCCGGCAGCTTTTACAAAAGCATAAAGTGCGCCGGTTTGGTAAAGGGTTAACTGGTAAGCCTCGCTGGGCGAAACCTTTATTTCGCGCCGACCAAAGCCCTGTAAGTCAGGTAATCCTGGATGCACGCCGATAGCTACGCCTTTTTTTATAGCTAAGGTTACGGTCTGTTGCATGACCTGCGGGTCGCCGGCATGGAAACCGCAGGCAATATTGGCCGAGGTAATATAGTTTAACAGTAATTCATCATTAGGCATGGCATAATTGCCGAATGCCTCGCCCATGTCGCAGTTTAAATCAATAGTTTGCATCAGAGGATATTAAGGGTGAATTACAAGAATCTGGCGTGCAATGTCGCCGCCAGTTTCTGTAAATTTTGTTCCCGTTCAATATACAGCATTTCTGCCTCTGCCTGCGATATCTGTTTAAAAAATATCTGGTCGCCGGGTTTGAGTTGCCCGCACAAAGGTAAATCAACCGATGCTACCTGTGCAATACGCGGATAACCGCCCGTGGTTTGGCAGTCGGCCATCAGCAAAATAAGCTCGCCGTTGCCGCTAACCTGTATAGTACCCATAGTTACGGCAGTAGATAATAACTCTGATGTATTTATGCGTTCGATCACCGGGCCCTTCAGCCGGTAACCCATTCGGTTACTTTGCTGGCTTAGGATAAATCCTGAGGTAAGCATTCTATCAACCGATGAGGAATCAAACCAGGAAGTTTCAGGGCCTGCCATCACACGGATAACGTTGGTATTTTGCAGCCCCATTGCTGATTTACTAACTGACCAGTTGGGATAAGCAATATGTTCTCCCGATAAGCTGTTGATCAACACCTTATTTAATGCGGTTAAATTTTCCTTGCTCGTTAGTACATCGCCGGTTTGCAAAGCACGACCATTTACACCACCTATTTGCGCAGGCAGGTAAGTGCTGTAGCTATTCAGTACAGTCGGAACATCAAACCCGCCTACTATCGCCAAATACGTGCGGCTACCTCTACTACTATTTTGTAACGAGATAATCGAATCGACGGGAATGAATATTGGGCGGTTGGCCGGTAGTAGCTGATTGCCAAATTTTAGTATAGCTCCCTCACCGGCGTAGGCAATAACGGCCGGGGTATCTACTTTAAATCCCGCAGCACCATATGTAAACTCAATAACCGGAGCCTCTTCTGTGTTGCCCAAGGCGATGTTGGCTAAGCGGGCCGACAAGCTGTCCATCGGTCCTGAAACCGGCACCGCCTGCGACAGGTATGCCCAACGGCCCATATCCTGAATCGTACTTAATACACTTGGTTTGATGATGGTCAGTTGCATTTCAGGTGGCTTGATAATTTTTGAATTCGCGTGCAGAGATATGCTCGAATTGTACCCTATCGCCCGCTTTAAGCAGCGAAGGCTGCGTTCGTGTGGCATCAAACATGGACAGCGGCGTGCGCCCGATAATCTGCCAGCCGCCGGGCGTTTGCAAGGGGTAAACTCCGGTTTGTTCGCCGGCAATACCTACCGACCCGGCGGGTACTGAGGCCCGTGGCGTGGCCTTGCGTGGCGAAGCCAATGTTTTATCCATGCCGCCCAGGTAAGCAAACCCAGGCACAAAACCCAACATGTAAACCGTATAAATAGCTGTAGAATGTATATCGATAACTGCTTCGACAGACAGTTTATGCATCGCGGCTACTTCCTCAAGGTCGGGCCCAAATTCGCCGCCATAACATACCGGGATAATTACAGGTGGTTGTGCCGTAATTTTTTTTTGTGAATTGGGGATGTTTAAAGAGAGTATACAATTGCTCACTTTTTGGAAACAGTACAATCCGTCTAAATCTGATTGGTAAACCTTTAACGGATTGTAATAGACGGTTAGCGTGCTGTAAGCTGGCACGGTAGTTACCAATCCCGGAAAAGGGTTTTCCAGAATAAGTTGGTTTACCGTGGTAACCTGCGTCAGTAAATTCGCTGAAATAGTGTTGCCGAATTGCAGCGTAATGGCTTTTTCGTTTAGCGGATAAACAATAAGTTGAGGGAAGTACTCACGCAATGTTTGCATTGAAGCTAAAATAGAAGAATTATCACTTAATAATAATGCATTCCTACTTTTCTATTGAATGATTGGGCAGTCGGCCGTGTTACTGGCATTAGCACTATGCTTAAAACAACGAGGCCCCTACTTTTTAAGTAAAGGCCTCGTAAATATCTCTCAAAACTAAAGTTACATACCTGCTTTAGTTAACTGCACCGAGCTATCCGATGGCGCTGCAAACCGGTCGGCAACAATACCTTCGTTTAAATATTTGGAGGTATAGCTGTTTACGTTGGCGCTGATGAACAGCATGTTTTTGCCTTTGATTAAATCGATGATACGATTAGAAACTTCGGGCGATACTGCCGGGCAACCAAAGCTACGGCCCAAACGGCCTAATTGCTTAATGGTATTTTCGCACACGTAATCAGCAGCATGCAATACCACCGAACGTGACCGTGCATGGCTATTAAAGCCAGCATCCATACCGTTTAAACGTAATGAGCGGCCGTGTTTACCGTAGTAAATATCATCAGTCACGTAAAAGCCTAAACTACTTTGATGCGAATCTGCTTTGTCAGAAAACTGGGTGGCCATGTCGTTACCGCTGCCTTCGCCATGCGCTACCCAAGTGTTGAGTAAAAGCTGCTTTTTGAGCAGGTCAACAATCCACATACGCTTTTGCGTACTGGCTTTGTTAAAGTCGATTACAGTAACTACTGTGCTTGCAGGCGACAGTTTTTCGTTGTCTTTTAAGTTATAATAACCTACCACGGCTTTCTGAAAAACGTCATAATCCATGCCTACAGCCTTTAAACCGGCGGTTTGATATACATCAGCAACGTAATTTTCAAAAGCACTATGTACTACAGCAGCTTTAGCTTCTTTTTTAGTAGCCAGCGCAGCGGTTTTTACCGTGGCCGAACGTGAACTGATAATAGCAGAGGTAAGAATAACGAGCAGGGTAATAGCTAACCAGAATTTTCTTCGCATATGTCCGTTGATAGTTTTAATCATCTATTATGGTGTTAAAAAAGTCAACAGGCTTAAGTTGGTGATTATGTATTGTTGTGATTGTTAAACAAATATAATCAAACCGCCGCCCGGTTAGGTCATTACAATTTCATTTATCTTTAACTCCTAAATTACAAAAAAAGTTCGATAAGCTTATTTCTTACTGCACCCATTTCACTTTTTCTTCCAGCGGCGTTTTTCTTACCCCTTCCGGATTGGCATCGCTGTAACCCAGGTATAAAAGGCCCAGTACCTGGTCGTCGGCACCTAAATTTAGGTGTTCTTTCATCACTGGTTTCAGAGTAGCGCCACCCGTGCTCCAAAACGAAGCAATATTTAATGAGGTTGCGCCTAATAGCAGGTTTTGTATGGCACATGATGCTGCGGCAACTTCTTCAACCACCGGTATTTTTGATAATTCGCTGCGGTGCATAATAGCTACCACCACGTGCGAAACGTTGGCGCCCATATTAGCCAGGTTGTTATAAGTGGCCGGGTTAAAATTATCTCCTGCGGCTTGTTTGTACAATTCGGCGTGTTGCTGGCAAAAAGCAACCGGGTTTTCATAAACTACGAAGCGCCATGGCTCGGTAAAGGCATGGGTAGGAGCCCAGTCGGCCAATTCAAGTAAGGCAGCCACATGGCCGTTTGGTATTTTTTGCCCGTTCATCATACCCGGTTTAATGGTACGACGGGTTTTAATGATTTGCGACAGGTTTGCAAATGTTTGATTATCCATAAAGTATTAGTTTGTACGCTGAGTTTTGCCAGCAAAAGTAAACTAAATACCTCGAATAACGATTTGCCGACCGGGTTATTTATCTGTTAACACACCTTGCTTCATCATTAGCTTTTGCCCGGTAGGGCACAAATCAAGCAATACACATTGCGGGCAGGCCGGCTTGTAATGAAAGCAAATTTTCTGCCCGTGCCGCATCATCACTTGATGGTTGTCGTACACATCCTGCGCTGTAAAGTCGGGCGGGAGCAGGTCTTCCAAAACCTTATGCGCTTTGGCCTCGCCAATTTTTTCGTTAATAATGCCTAACCGCACGGCTACCCTAAAATGGTGCGAGTCTACCGGAAGCGCTTTGCCGCGGAGCGTGCTGAATGACAATACCGCCGCGCTGGTTTTAGGGCCAACGCCAGGCAGTTGTTCCAGCCACCTACGTGCATCCACAACGTCCATGTCCGCTAAAAAGCTTAATGACAATTCACCGCGTTGTTCGGTAACGAGCCTCAAAACCTGCTGTATGCGTGGTGCTTTTTGTTCGGGCCAGGTGCATGGAGTAATTGTTGCTTCTACATCTTCTACCGGCGCGTCGCGTACGGCTTCCCACGAGCCAAACCTATCCATGAGCTGGTCAAAGGCCTTGCCCGAGTCGCGGTTTTTGGTGCGATGCGATAGCAGGGCCGAAACCAGCTCACTCATTGGGTCTAAATCATGAAAGTATTTGATTTGCGTTCCGTAAACATCTGACAAGCGATGGTGCACTTCTAACACAAACGCCTCTTTATCTATTACATCAGTCACCATGGCTGTACAGCATTTAATTAAGTGCCGGTAAAGTTTATCATAAAATAAACCGGCAAATTAATGCACCAATATGCATGCCGAACAGTATTGTAAATGCAATGCTGTAGAAGTTTTATGTTTAAAATCTATTACTGCGGTAGAAAATATATTTTGTTAAAACAGAAATAGCCCGATTATAATGCCTACCTTGCGAGCTTAATAAAATATAATGCAAAAAGAAGGAACAGTAAAGTTTTTCAATACCGAGAAAGGTTTTGGATTCATCACAGAGAGTGGCAGCAACAATGATGTGTTTGTACACTCCACTGGCCTCATCGACCAAGTTCGTGAAAACGACAAAGTAAGTTTCGATGTGGAACAAGGCCGTAAAGGTCTTAATGCGGTAAATGTAAAAGTAATCTAAGAATCACTATAATATTTATATCGTTGGCACCCGTCAGTTTCTGGCGGGTGCTTTTTTTATGTCTTTTTGCAGCCTGCCAACATGCTGTTCATACTAAAACAATATCTTGGCCCGGTAATCGCCTCAATTTATTTAGTTGTGCCGTTTAAGAAAGTAAATAACAAGGTCATTTTCACTGTCGATAAGGTAACACGCGTCATCAACCTGATTTTTGCGCTGCTGTTGCTGCTGAGTGTGATGGCTGGTTGGGTTAGTCCGCAGGTGTGTTGGCCTTTGGCGCTGGTGGGTTTGTGTTACAGCATTTTCTTAATTGGCAATTTGTTTTTTGTGGTATATTGGATTGCCCGTGCTCATCGCTTTGTGCTACTGTCATTAGCCTGCATACTAATTGGCTGGGTACCGCTCATCAATACTATTGGTTTCCATTTACGGCAACCGGCCAATTTAAAGAAAGCACCGGGGCATATCAGGGTGATGACCTTTAATGTGCATAATTTTAACATGCAGTTGCCTAACGGCGACAGTGCCCGGCAGGCCATGTTACAGTTGCTGAAAAACAAGCAGCCGGATGTAGTTTGTTTTCAGGAATATTATACCTGGCACAGTGATAACCCTTACCAGATTACCGACAGTATCAAAAAAGCTTTGGGAGCGCCTTACCATTACTTTAAACCTTTTGCCGGCACAACTACGTACGGCATTGGTTTGGCCATTTTTTCTCGATTTCCTATTGTTGATACAGGCTTAGTCAACATCAAACAAGCCGATAAGTACATGGACCCGTCTATTTTTTGTGATATACAAAGAGGTGCTCAGAAGTTTAGGGTGTATAATTTGCATCTTCGCTCGGTTTCGTTCGACCCGGCCGATTACGAATACGTTAGCCAAGTAGCTCAACAGAAACGTATACAACTCCAACCTACATTACACGTTTTGAGTAAGTTGAAAGGTGCATTTATAGATAGAGCTGAGCAGGTAAGGCGGCTTAAGCAACATGTGACTGGTTATCACAATCCTTACATTTTTGCAGGCGACTTTAACGATACGCCAGCTTCGTACGCATTTACCGAACTGCATTCAGGCTTAAAAAGTGCCTTTGCGGGCAGAGGTTCCGGTTTTGGCGTAACTTATGAGAGCCATTTGCCAAACCTGCAGCTTGACCATATTTTATTTAGCCCTTCCTTTAAGGTTAAATACTACAAGATTTTAAAAGAAACCATATCAGACCATTACCCGGTGATTGCAGATTTGTCGTTTGCGAGATAATCAATAGTAGTAAGCGAAGCTCCTTCTCTCGCTATTATATCGGGCATCAAACGACGCTTTTGAATTACCAAAGTTCAATCAATTTGGCTCGATTAAGCGTTATATTGCGATATTATGCTGATTGTGAATAAAATCTGTTGGATGTAAAAAGCGTGATATTGGATGATATGAGCAGTATTGCAATAATATTTACATTAAAGTTAAACCTTTAACTATTTAATCGGTATATAGTACGTTAACCTTTAACTTATCAAATTTTAATATTGAGTGATTAAACAAAATTGATATAGCTAATAGTTGTATAAACAATTTATATTTGGTAGCCGTCAAAATGGAATCTTACAAGCTGGTACATCAATTGTTAAATTTGGTAGAGCAATTCGAAAATGAAAACGCATCTGCTGAAATGTCAATACAAGGATTTGCCGGTTTTCTGGTTAATCACATAGAAAAAGAAACACCTGCGGCGGCTGCACCTGACATCCGGTTTGGTAAAAACGAACAACAAGCACAAAATTTAGCTTACCAGATTGATAACAGTATTGCCCGGTTATTCATCTACATGAGCCGCTATGCAAAGTCGTACGTAAAAAAAGCTTTGGATGGCACACCTTTACAAACCGCCGAAGATTTTACCTGCCTTGCTATTTTGCTCACCCACGATAACATGTCAAAAGGTGATTTGATTAGCCGGAATTTACAGGAAAAAACATCGGGCACCGAGGTTATCCGCCGCTTAATTAACGCTGACCTGGTAAAGCAATGGGACGATGATAAAGACAAACGCGGCAAGCGGATATCCATCACCGAAACCGGAAGGCAATTGCTGTACAAAGTTTTTGGCGACATGGACCACGTAGGTCAGATTATTACCGGCGATTTAAGCTTGTCCGAAAAACTGGTACTTCAGCATTTGTTGCAAAAGCTCGAAAGCTTCCACTATCAACAGCACGAACAAAAAACTATCACTTCCAAAGCCGATTTGCTGGAGTTTAAAAAAGCATAAGTAGCGGTTTAGTTGCATAACCTCTATTTTTATGAGCGGTCGTATTCACTATATTTGAATAAATACCGGTTATCAAACTTCTTTGTCATGCATTTTGAACAGCAAACGCCATTAAATACATTTCTAAATATTCTTTTTGACCGCTATCAGGAAAAAGTTCCTGCGGTTAAAAAGATTACCGAGGCTCTGGTTGCGCAGGGCGTAGTGGCATCGCAGCAAGATATTGTTAACGACCATATTGCCTTTCGCACGCTTGGTGTACCGCATTTAGGTATTCAGTCTTTCGAAAAGATTTTTCTGCATTATGGCTATCAAAAGCGTGATTACTATTATTTTGAAGGGAAGAAGCTAAATGCCTACTGGTATGCACCACCGTCTAACCAATACCCGCGCATTTTTATGAGCGAGTTAGTGGTCGATGATTTATCTGAGCAAGCCCAGCAGATTATACGCCGGTATACCGACCTCATACAGGCCGACCCGGTTGACCAATTGGATTTGAATGATGGGTGGCAGATAGGGGAGTTTTTTCACCAATCATTATGGCCGTTGCCATCCAGACAAGACTATGAGTTGTTACTGGCCGAAAGCGAGTATGCGGCTTGGGTAATTTATAACCGTTACTATCTAAACCATTATACCATCAGTGTACACGCACTTAAAGAAGGGTATAACCATATTGAAGAGTTTGATGCTTTTGTAGAAGGCTTAGGCATCAGGCTTAATACTTCGGGAGGAAAAATAAAAATCAGTGGTGATGGTTTGTTGAAGCAGAGCAGTACGGTAGCCGAAATGCAAGAGGCCACTTTTGCCAACGGAGAAACCATGAGCATAGCCGGCAGTTATGTAGAATTTGCCGAAAGACTGCCCTTGCCCGAATATGCCGATATGCCTGCGGATCAGCTAACAACTGCTCATCGCCGTAACGGTTTTGAAACTAACAATGCCGATAAAATTTTTGAGAGTACTTACATTGGGCAAACCAAAGCATAATTGATGCAGCAAAATTTAGCGCAGATGGCAGGCGAGTTACAGGGAGAGTTATTTTACGACCTCACCATGCGTACCCTGTATGCAACTGATGCATCGGCTTATGCCGAAATGCCGTTGGCTGTTGCCTTGCCGCAAACTATCGATGATTTAAAAAAGCTGATTGCTTTTGCCCGTGTGCACCGGGTATCACTCATTCCGCGCACGGCAGGTACATCGCTGGCCGGGCAGGTGGTGGGCAGCGGCATCGTGGTAGATGTCTCCAAACACTTTACAAGAATACTGGAAGTAAACGCCGCAGAAAGATGGGTGAAGGTGCAGCCGGGTGTAGTCCGCGATGAACTGAACCTGTTTTTAAAACCTTACGGCTTATTGTTCGGCCCGGAAACATCAACGGCTAATAGAGCCATGATTGGAGGTATGGTCGGTAACAATTCCTGCGGCTCAAATTCTATTGTTTACCATAGCACCCGCGAACATACTTTAGAAATAAAGGCGCTATTAAGCGACGGCTCCGAAGCGGAATTTAAGTCGCTTGGTTTCGACGACTTCATTAAAAAATGTTCGGGCGATACGCTCGAAGCCGAAGTTTATCGTAACATCCGTAGCCTGCTAAGCGATTATCAAAACCAGGTTCAAATCCGGCAGGAATTTCCTAAAAAGAGTATTATGCGGCGTAATACCGGCTACGCCATTGATTTGTTGTTAGATACCAACCCGTTTACCGCGGGCGGAGACGATTTTAATTTTTGCAAACTGTTGGCCGGCTCCGAAGGTACACTGGCTTTTATTACCGAAATCAAACTCAACCTGGAGCCTCTGCCGCCCAAAGAGAACGGTTTGCTCTGCGTGCATTTCAATACCGTTGACCAAGCCTTGCGGGCCAACCTGATTGCTTTGCGATATCAGCCCCGGGCCAGTGAGCTGATAGACCATTATATTTTGGAGTGCACCAAAGATAACCTGGAGCAAAGCCAAAACCGGTTTTTTGTACGGGGCGACCCGGGGGCGGTATTAGTAGTTGAATACGCAGGCAACACCCGCGACGAAGTGGTGACTGTTGCCGCAAAAGCGGAGGCTGATATGCGAGCGGCTGGCTTGGGATACCATTTTCCGTTACTGTTTGGTGAGGATACCCAACGGATATGGAAACTCCGTAAGGCAGGGTTAGGCTTGCTGAGCAATCTGCCCGGCGATGATAAAGCCGTACCGGTTATTGAAGACACGGCGGTTGATGTTCAGGATTTGCCGGCTTATATCCGTGATTTTAACGAGATACTTAAACAGCATGGTTTGTATTCGGTGCATTATGCACACGCTGGTTCTGGCGAACTGCATTTGCGACCCATTCTCAATTTAAAAACTGCCGAAGGCAACCGCTTATTCAGGCTAATTGCTCAGGAAATCGCGGCCTTGGTAAAAAAATATGGTGGCTCACTAAGCGGCGAGCACGGCGACGGGCGCTTACGCGGTGAATTTATTGAGCAGATGATTGGCAGCCACAATTACAGTTTGCTTAAATCTGTTAAGCAAGCTTGGGACCCAAATCATATTTTTAATCCGGGCAAAATAGTAGAAACGCCGCCCATGAATACCATGCTGCGATATCAGCCCGGCCAACAAATGCCCGATTTTAAAACTTATTTTCGTTATCAAAATCAAAACGTATTGCAGCATGCCGAGCAGTGTAATGGCTCGGGCGATTGCCGCAAGTCGCACTTGATGGGTGGCACCATGTGTCCGTCGTACATGGCCACCCGCAACGAAAAGGATACCACCCGTGCCCGTGCCAACATGCTTCGCACCTTTTTAACCCAATCGGATAAGCTTAACCGCTTTGACCATGAGGAAATAAAGGAAGTAATGGATTTATGCCTGAGTTGTAAAGGCTGTAAATCGGAGTGCCCTTCAAATGTGGACATGGCCAAACTTAAGGCTGAATTTTTACAGCATTACCAGGATGCCAACGGCGTGCCTTTACGGTCAAGGCTGATTGCCAATTATACTGCATCAGCCAAATTGGGAGCCATTGTACCTGGCCTGTATAATTGGGTGATGACGCAACCAACTGTAAGCAGCGTAATGAAGCGTATAGTCGGCTTCGCGCCAGATAGAAGCATGCCCACGCTACATCAGTTTACCTTAAAAAGCTGGTACAAAAAGCATATTAAAACACAGCAAACTTCAAATTTTGACAAAGGCCGGGTTCACCTTTTTTGCGATGAGTTTACTAACTATCAGGATACCTCCATTGGCATTAAAGCCATATTGCTGCTGGAGCGATTAGGTTACGAGGTAATTATAACTGACCATGCCGAAAGCGGTCGCGCCCATATTTCTAAAGGATTATTGCGCCAAGCCAGGCAAATTGCTCACCGCAACGTGACCTTATTAGGCGATAAAACTACAGATGAAAGCCCATTGATAGGGGTAGAGCCTTCAGCCATCCTAACTTTTAGAGACGAGTATCCTGATTTGGTCTACGACAGACATTTGCAGGCTGCCCAACAGTTAGCTAAGCGCAGTTTTTTAATTGATGAGTTTCTGGCCACAGAAATTAAAAAGGGAAACATTTCGGCAGCACAATTTAAGGATGACGCCAAGGTGATTAAGCTGCATGGTCATTGCCAGCAAAAAGCATGGTCGGCACTAAGTGCTACACAGCAAATTTTGTCGTTGCCGGCAAATTACCGGGTAGAAACCATTGCTTCGGGATGTTGTGGTATGGCCGGTTCTTTCGGGTATGAGAAAGAACATTACGAAATTTCGATGCAGATAGCAGAATTGGTGTTGTTGCCTGCCGTACGTAACCAGGCTGATGACGTCATCATCGCAGCTACCGGCACCAGTTGTCGCCATCAAATTAAAGATGGTGCAGGGGTTAAAGCCCTGCACCCTGTAGAAATTTTGTTTGATGCTTTGAGATAAAAGCAAGCACAATTAAGGTTTCAGCAATCTCACCTCGTAAATATTGGCGATAGCCGATTGTGGAGCCGCTACAAATTTTACTTCCAGTTGTTTGTCCTTTAATACCTGTTGCGGTAACTGATAGTCTACATCGGTAAACTCGTTACCGCCGTTGCCTTCCAATTTTACCGATGTTACTAATTGCTGGTTAACGTAGATATCAAAGTTGCGGTTCTTTTCGCGGCCAAAGTAAGTGAGCCTTAATTTATTAGCGTTTTGGGCCGGGTTTTTCAATACGTAGCTAAACCAACCGCTGCCATTACGAAAGTGCCTTTCCTGGAAAGAACCGTTTTCTGTTTTTTCGCCCTTAAACTGGTGGTCGGTTTCGGGCTGCTGCTCGCCGGTATTCACCAGGTCAACTGTTTTTAAATCCAGTTGCTGTTTCTTTTCTTCTTTGGCTTTCATGGCCGCTACCAGCGCAGGCAATTTTTCTGACGTGGTGTATGGCCAATAAAGTACATACCGTTTGTCTTGCAGCGTAAAGAAGGGTACCAGTTTCAGATTTTTATATTTATCCTGATAAATCAGTTTGTCGGCATCATAGGTTAGCGGTTGTTTTTCGGGGGCAAGGGCGCTGGCCATCGGGTTTGAGGTTGATACCAGTAGCGGAGCCTCGTCCAGCGGCAGCATCGGGCCGGCGGCAATGTGGCCCATGCGGCTACCATCAGCCTCTAAACCTAATTCGTTTTGGGTGCCCATGTCGGCAGCCAGTACGATAGGGCCATGTAAAAAGGCAACGTAGTTAGAACCGTCAGGCAAAACTTCGCTGGTGTTATGCATAGGCAAGGTAACCGTAATTTTGTCACCTTTTTTCCAGGTGCGGTTGATGCTGGCGTAACCCAAGGCATCTTTAGCTAAGCTTTGTGATTGACCGTTCACCTTAACCTGCATCTGCCCGGCGCTAACCCAAGACGGGTATCTGAAGCGAATGGCAAACCGGCTGGGTTTGTTTAACTTTAGTGTTAAGGCAGACTGCTCGCTGTACGGGAAAGTGGTTTGTTGCGTAAGGCTAAGCCCTTTTTCTTTCCAATTGAGTTCTGATGCGATGAACAGGTTTACCAATAAATCGTTACCCTGGTGGGCATAAATCAGCTCGCCGTATTTGCCGTGGTTTTCTAAACCCGAACCTACACAGCACCAAAAACTTTCCTGCGGATTAGAATATACCCGGTAGTGCCCAGGGCGCATCGGCGTAAAATAAACAAACCCACCTTCGGGGCGCTGCGACGAAAGAATATGGTTATAAAGCGTACGCTCATAGTAATCAATGTAAGATGACGTCGGATTGC
>CAJYSL010000070.1 GCA_913777515.1 uncultured Mucilaginibacter sp. | reverse complement strand
ACCTGATTGAAAAACAATTTACCATATCGCCCAAAGTAGCAGCTACCGTAGTTTGCGTAGCCGGCGGTTACCCAGGCGAGTATTTAAAAGATAAAGTGATTAGCGGGTTGGATAATGTACGCGGTTCTATCGCGTTTCATGCCGGTACAAGCCTGAAAGGTGATGAAGTAATTACGACGGGCGGACGCGTTTTAGCCGTTACCTCATTACAGGATGATATGTTTACCGCCCTGCAACAAGCAACCTTAGATGCCAGCCGTATTTATTACGACGGCAAATATTTCAGAAAAGATATTGGGTTTGATTTGATATAACCCCACCCAAACCCTCCCCAAAGGGGAGGGCTTTAGAAAATATAAAACATAAAAAAAATATCATCCTTCACTATTATTTGGGATGACATTCTCATTTAAAGCCCTCCCCTCGAGGAGGGTTTGGGTGGGGTATTACTTCACCGTTTGCAGCATTTCTTTCACGGCTGCTTCCAGTTGTTCGTCTTCACCCTTTAATACTTTGTTATACGTGTTCAGTACTTTGATGTCTGGCTCTACCTGGTAGTTTTCGGTAGGATGGGTGTCGCCGATGCCCCAGGTAGATACCATAGGAATACCAAATACCAGGGTGCCGTCTATCTGGCGTTCCCACCAAACGGCGGTACCGGTACCTGCTACCGGCATACCCACCAGCTTGCCTAATTTCAAAGTTTTGTAAGCCCACGGGAAAATGAAGGCGTCCGAGTAGTTGCCCTCGCTCATTAAAACGCAGCTTGGTTTGTTCCACTTGTTTAAAGACTCACCGCCTTCAGTCGGATGGCCTTGCGGGCGCAGGTCCAGGTATTTTTTGCCGCCTAAAAACGTTACCAAATCATCGTGTAGCCAGCCGCCGCCGTTAAAGCGGGTATCAACAATCAAAGCCTTTTTACCATAGTTACGGCCCAGTACTTTATCAAACGTTACGCGGTAGCTTGGGTCATTCATGCCTTGCACATGCACGTAACCTACCTGGCCGTTCGACAGGCTGTCGGTTAAGTGTTCCATTACCCGTACCCAGCGGTTGTATAATAATACGCTACGCTCAAATCCGGGTTTTACAGGTTTAATATTTTCCTCGTATTTGGTGCCGCTTTTAGGGTCATGAAAACTTATCAGCGTGTACTTATCCGCTTTATGGTTAAGCAATTTAGCCCAGTCGGCATCATCGGTAATAGCTTCACCATCAATCTGGTCAATCACATAACCTTTTCTCATCTTGGTACGGGCCACATCAAACGGGCCGCCAGTGATGATGTCTTCAACCACCAGGCCATTGCCGCCTTTGGTTTGGTCGTATAATAATCCTAAAGCAGCAGTTTCGTCGGCGTTAGGAAACTGGGGCGAATAGCGGCCGCCGGTGTGCGAACCATTCAGTTCACCCAAAAACTCGCTCAGCAATACCTGGAAGTCATAATTATTATTGATGTGCGGCAAAAACTTAGCGTAAGTATTATGGTAATAATTCCAGTCGACACCCTGCAGTTTAGGGTCGAAGAATTTTTTGGTTACCTGTTTCCAGGCGTGGTCAAACACATAAGTACGCTCGGCAGTGGCATCCAAATCCATGGTGCTGCTGATTTTTACCGGAGTAATTTTACCATCGTCAACGTTCACCTTCATCACATTACCGCCAGCCAGTACAAAAAGGCTTTTGCCATCGGGTGTCAGTTCTAAAGAACCGCCCGGTGCATTGAGGGCTGCCAGTACTTTGGTTTCTTTAGTGCGGGGCATGTTCTGCCACAAATCATAACCCTTATCGTATCGGGCCAGGTAAAAAAGCTTTTCACCATCTTTAGACATTTCCTGGTCGGCAATGTCGGTTGAGCCCATGGTTAAACGCACGGTACGGTCGGTTAGGTTTTTGAAGTTGGGCATAAACTCGTAAGGAGCCACACCTGCCGGCGTTTTGGCATTAGCCGGGGTACTTTTAGTTTTAGGCGTGGTTGTTTTGTTTAGCGAATCGCGCTTCTCTTCCTGCTTGCGGATGTCCAAATCTTCTTTGCTCAAACGGAAGCGGTCCCAGGCAGTCTGGTCAAAAAACATGGCGTAAATGTCGGTTTGCGAACCGCGCGATAAGTTTTTCATACCTAGTTTATCCGACTGCCAATACATCATTTTGCCGTTCAACCCCCATTTAGGCTGACCATCATCAAAACCGCTTTCGGTTAAATTGATACGCTGACCGGTGCCATCGGCTTTTACCAAAGCTATTTCGCTGCGGCCGTAACCACCTTCTTCCGACTGTAAAAGCAGGTAACGGCTATCCGGCGACCATGAGAAATACTGGTCACCATCGGCATAAGAGAAATTGATGCCGGCCGGTAATACGGTAGTTGTTTTTTTAGTAGCCAGGTCAAAAACCTTAACTACGTTGCGCTCTTCGAGGTAAGCTATTTTTTTACCATCCGGCGAGTATACACCCTGAAACTCTTCTTTATCGGTGTTAATTACCGGCTCGGTAGTGAGCGTGGTAGCGGCAAAAAAGTACGGCTCCGTACGGCTGGCCAGGGTAGTTTTATAAATGTCCCACGATTTAGCATTTTCAACCGAATATAGCAGCGAGCGGCCGTCCGGGCTAAAATGCACCATACGTTCCTGGTAAGGCGTATTGGTGATGCGTTTGGTAATGTTACCATCAGCTGAGGTAACAAAGATTTCGCCGCGGTAAACCAGGGCCACTTCTTTGCCGTTAGGCGATACGGCAATTTCGGTAGCATCGCCTCTAACCGGCAGGTTTTGTACCTGGTCGCCGTTAAAATCGGCACTCAGGGCAATGTTTATTTTAGTTGGCTGCTGTCCGTCTTTCATGGTATACAACTCGCCGCATTGGGTGAATGCCAAGGTGCCATCGTCAGACCGGGACAAGTTACGCACCGGGTCTTTGGTAAAGGTGGTTAGCTGTGTTGGGTTGCTTACGTCAGTCAACGAGGCACGGAACAGGTTTTGATTGCCTTTGCGCTCGCTCAGGTAATAAAAGCTATCGCCGTTACCCCAAACCGGTTCGCGGTCTTCGCCCACATAGTCTGATACTTTAGTGTAAGCTTTTTTAGGTACATCGTATACCCAGATATCGCGGGTAATGGCCGAGGTATGGTGCTTGCGCCATGGGTCTTCGTAGCCTTTACGGTCCTGAAAGATAAATTTGTCGCCGTTTTTGTTAAAATGTACGTACTCGGTACCGGCCGAATTGTACATCACACTGTGTCCGCCTTTTACAGGCACTACATACATTTTTTGAAAATAGGCATTACCCGGAAAGCGTACCGACGAGTAAATATCATGGCGGTCGCTGCCGAAGTAAACCTTTTGGTTATCCGCAGAAAAATCGAGCGGGAAATCTTTGTCTGACGCAAACGTAAGGCGGGTGGCTTGTCCGCCGTCGGCAGGCATTACATACACGTCAAAGTTGCCATAACGGTCGGAAGCAAAAGCAATCGTTTTGCTGTCATGGCTCCAAACAGGGTAGCCATTGTAAGCGCTGTTGATGGTGAGCGGAATAGCAGTACCGCCACCGGCAGGCACTTTAAATAAATTGCCTTTATATTCAAAAGCTATCCATTTGCCATCGGGCGACAGCGCAGGTTGCTGCATCCAAAGCAGGTGTTGCTGGGCAACGCTTGTATTTTGAATGAAGATAAACGCAGTTAAAAAGATTAATAGTTTTTTCATACCACAATTAAATTAATTAATCATGGCATTAAAGTTAAACAAAAGCTTAGCGATTGTGTATCGAGGAAACTGATTTTACGGTACAGGCGTGTAAAAACTTTGAGGGACTTTGATACTGGACGTTAACAAGATGTGAATGTAGCCTGCATGGTTGATTACCTATTTAATCATCACCCCATCTTTCATCACCATGTTCACTTGTTTTACTGCTTTGATATCTTCCGCAGGATTGCCTTCAACAGCTACCAAATCGGCCAGGTAACCGGTTTTAATTTGCCCCAACTGAGGTAACCTGAACACTTCGGCATTGATAGAGGTGGCCGAGCGCAGGGCATCAATGGGTTTCATGCCGTACTCTACCATCAACAGCAATTCGCGGGCATTATCACCATGAGGGAAAACGCCTACATCGCCGCCGAAACAAATAGTAACCCCAGCCTTAAGTGCCTGGGTAAACGAGATATGTTTTCGCTTGATGCGCTCAGGCTCAGGGTCGGTACCTTTTTTCCAGCCGCGGTACATGCTGGTGGCCTCGCCTGCAGCCAGGGTAGGGCATAGGGCTACGTTATGCTCTTTCATCAGCTTAAATATTTCGGCCGTACCTTCGTCGCCATGCTCAATGGTGGTTACGCCCGCCAGTGTGGCACGCCGCATACCTTCTGCCGTGCCGGAGTGTACGGCTACCGTGCGCCCGCTGCTGCCGGCTACCTGTACAGCCAGTTTTAATTCGTCGAGGGTAAAGGTGGGAGCGGCCTGGTTATTTAAGCCCCATCGGTAATCAGCATATAGTTTAATCACATCAGCACCGTGGCCAATCTGCGACCGTATGGCGCGGGTCAGGCCGTCGGTCCCATCAGCTTCTTCGGCTCCTTGTGGTAAAACCGTTTCGGCCACGCTACTTTTAGGGCCGTAACTGCCGGTAGCCACGATGGCGCGGGTGGCAGTGAGTATACGCGGACCAATAATTACGCCTTTATCAATGGCAGCCTTTAAACCTACATCGTCATACCCTGCCCCCTCAGTGCCTAATTCGCGCGTGGTGGTAAAACCGTGCAGCAAAGTTTCGCGGGCGTGGTTTACTGCTCGGGCGGTGCGTTCGGCGCGGCTTTCGGTTAGTACCTGGTCGTTCCAACTGGTTTCGTTATAAGGGTGCAAAAACAGATGGGAATGTCCCTCAATCATACCCGGCATAAGGGTCATACCAGTTAATACTTTCACTTCGGTTTGCGCCGGAAAATTAATCAGAGCAGACGGGCCTACGGCCTCGATTTGATTGCCGTGAACCAGTACCCACCAGCCAGTGTGTATGTCGCGGCCATCAAATACCCGGTCGGGTTTAAGTAATAAATAAGCCTGTTTATGGGTTTGTGCCCGCAAGCCGCCGACAATGATTGTGAGGAGTAAGCAAATCTGAGCGATTTTTTTCATCGTGTTTAAAGATAAAAAAGTGGCTGGATGGGATTTTATAAATATTTTTAAAAAAATTAAAAAAGCCGTGCAACCTTTTCGCAATATCCTTCATCTACCTTTCAAATGCTGTTTATAAAACACAAATATTCAACCGAAGACCTGATTGCAAGGTGTAAAACAGCCGACCGCAAGGCGCAGGAACTGTTGTATAAACAGTTTGCTGCAAAAATGATGGCGGTTTGCTTACGATACGCCACCGACAAAATGGAGGCAGAAGATATGTTGCAAAACGGCTTTATCCGGGTGTTTCAGAAAATAAATGATTACCGCGGTGATGGCAGTTTTGAGGGATGGGTAAGACGCATTATGGTGCACACCTCGATAGAGTATTACCGCAAGCATCATAAAATGGTGCAACTGGATATTGAAGAAAGTGGTTTTGAGCAGCCGGTAAATGCCCTGGCCGCATCAAGCCTGGAGGCTAAAGATTTACTGAGCCTGATTAACCAATTGCCGGCAGGTTATCGGATGGTTTTTAACCTGTATGCCATTGAAGGCTACTCGCACCGCGAAATTGCCGATATGGCCGGTATCACCGAGGGGGCATCTAAATCGCAGTTATCGAGGGCGCGTACTATTTTAAAACAAAAAATTGAACAACTAGAGGGAAAGCAATATGAATATGCCGGATAAAGATTTTGATAGCCTGTTCCGCACTAAGCTGGGTAACATGGAGGTTGAGCCTTCGGCCCGGGTTTGGAATAATATTTCTGCCGAATTAAACGGTTTCCAAAAGCGCAAACTATCGCCGGTTTGGAGTATTGCAGCCACTACGGTATTATTGTTAAGCGCTGCTGCCTGGTTTTTAACCGACAAGCCGGTTAAAAACCAGCAAAACCAGGTAGCCGCAAACAGAAAGCAAGTGGTGATTAAAAATCAACCTGCAGAAAATAACGTTAAAACGGTAACGCCTGATGCAGTGGAACAATTACCTAAAGTTGATGTAGATTATAATACCGATGTTAATAAAATAGCTCACGTAACGCGCAAAACTATTCACCAGCTAAATATCAAGGCTGAGCCGGTGAAACAAGAAGCTGCTCAATCTGTAATTGTTCAGGAAAATACGCCAATGGTTGATAAGGGAAATCAGCAGGTTTTGGCAGCGGTAGCTAACCAGACCGAGCAACAGGCTGTTGTGCCTGATATGAGCTTAAATAATCAGACTTTGACAGGTGCGGCGGAAAATATTAGTCAGTCAGATGCTATCAAAGTTTCTGAACCGGTGATGGCCCGTCAGCCCGAGCGCAGAAAAAAACGAGGCATCCATACTTTGGGCGGATTGATTAATGCCGTAATTGCCACGGTAGATAAACGCGAAGATAAAATCATCGAGTTTACCGAAACAGACGATGACCAGGCCGATATTACTGGTGTAAACCTGGGCTTATTTAAAGTAAAAAAAGAAAAATAATCTATTCCATACATTCAAAATAAACACTCACATGAAACGCCTAATTTATACTGCCATATTATGTGCAGCAGCCTCCGGTGTGTTTGCGCAAACCGTTACCACCACTACCACTAAAGTAACTACCACCACTACCGTTACCGACAAAGGTGACACTATCAGAACGCAAACCGATACCCTCAAGACCAAGCGCAAAGGCTTCAGGTTTAAATTTGGGCAGGGCGATGATGTTAGTTCGGTATCGGTAAACCGCCGCGATACGGTAAAAAAGGTATCTAAAGAACCTGGTTTTTCCTGGGGTTTAACTTTCTCTCGGTTCGATTTAGGTTTGGCCACCCTGATTGATAATGGCAGCTTCAACCTGTCTCCGCAAAACAACTTTTTACGCTACCGGTCATGGAAAAGCAGCAACGTTGGTTTTGATATTGTGCAGGTTGGCTACCGTTTTAACAGTGCATTCCGTATCTACGTATCAGGTGGTTTTGACTGGACCCACTTCCGCCTGCGCGAAAACATTACCATACAGCAAGACCAGCCAACGCTTACTTACACCCGCGATAATATTGATTACAGTAAAAACCGCTTCACTTCCAGCTATTTCCGCATCCCGTTAACGTTCGACTGGAGAAGCCATGTGAACAACGAAGGCAAACGCTTCCATTTAGCCGGTGGCCCGATGATTGGTATTTTGTATAACGGCCGGGTTAAGCAAATCAGTGATGAAAACGGTAAGCAGAAATTTAATAATGATTACCACTTTACTAAAGTACGCTATGGTTTAACCGGGCGGGTAGGCTACGGCTCGTGGGGTATTTATGCTAAGTACTACTTTAACGATATGTTTGATACCCCCGCTCAGGACGGTTTACGCAACTTCTCGTTCGGTTTCATGTTCGGATTTTAATAATACCACAGTTTATAATTTGCAAGGGCTGCCTGTCAAGGCGGCCTTTGTTGTATTTGTATATCTTTGCGGCATGGTAAATCCGGCTTTTTTTAAAGCGACTGGTGTAAGTAAGGTGTATCCTGGCAAACTGCAATCGGGCGTAAAATCAATTGATATTAGTATTCAGCAAGGTAAGATAACAGCCATTATAGGCGAAAGCGGTAGTGGCAAAAGTACGCTGCTGCGTTTGCTGTTTGGTTTGCTTACGCCTGATGCCGGACTGGTGGAGTTTAAAGGCGAACGCGTTTGGGGACCGGATGAAAAGCTGATACCCGGTCATGATAGCATGAAGATGGTTACACAGCACACCGACGATTTAAACCTGTTTGCCAAGGTTTGGGATAACGTAGCCATCCTAATGCCTAATACGAACTTGCAGGCTAAACAGGAGCAAACCGAAAAACTACTGCGCCAATTAAACATGCTGCACCTGGCTGAAAAGCGTGTATCTGAATTAAGCGGCGGCGAAAAGCAGCGCGTGGCTATTGCCCGGGCGCTGATAACCAAACCTGAAGTATTACTGTTAGATGAACCCTTTAACCAGGTAGATACTACGTTTAGGGACGGATTACAACAGGACATCCGCCGCGTGGTGAAAGAAACCGGCCTTACCGTCATCATTGTATCGCACGACCCCGCGGAGGTATTGTCGATGGCGGATGAATTAGTAGTCATCAAAGGCGGACAATTGCTCGAAATGGGCACACCTAAAGTTGTATATAACTATCCTGAAAACTTATATACCGCATTGTTACTGTCTCACTGTAACGTATTGACCGCTGATGATGCCCAAAAGCTTCATATCAATCCAGCCGGAGAGCAAATTGTAATTTACCCGGAGTGGATAAGGCCGTTGGGCCAAGACGCAGATGGGGGCGAGTGGACTGTTGAAGAAATATTATTTAAAGGAGCTTACGAAGAAGTGCATGCAGTAAATGGCGATACCCGAGTACACTTTGTTAATTTTAACCTGAGTGCGTTTAAGGAAGGTGGCCGCATGGCACTCCGGGTAGAAAAATATCTGGTTTATTAATCTGAATTAAAAGGGATAAACTCAGCTATTGTGATTATCCCTTTTTTGTGGAATTTATACCAGGTATTCAAACAGTGTCTGGTCGCGGTTCACTTCGATAACATCAAAACGATGTTCTTCCATGCGTTGTAACAGTGCCGGGTAATCCTCGGCGGATTTTAATTCGATACCTACCAAAGCAGGGCCACGCTCACGTTCGGTTTTTTTAATGAATTCAAACCGGGTAATATCGTCGTAAGGGCCTAATACATTATTTACAAACAACTTTAACGCACCGGGGCGTTGTGGGAAGCGAACAATGAAGTAATGCTTCAGGCCTTCGTATAATAGCGATTGCTCTTTGATTTCGCCCATGCGGTCGATATCGTTATTGCCGCCGCTAACAATACAAACCACTTTTTTGCCTTTGATATGCTCTTTACATAAATCAAGTACGGCTACTGATAATGCCCCTGCCGGCTCAACTACAATAGCATCCTCGTTATAAAGCTTCAGGATGGTAGTACATACTTTACCCTCGGGTACCGAAAGCATTTCGTCCAATACCTCGCTGCATATCTGGTAGGTAAACTGGCCTACACGCTTAACAGCGGCTCCATCTACAAAACGGTTGATTTGCGATAGGGTATAAGGCTGACCGCGGCGAATGGCCTCTACCATAGATGGTGCGCCGTCAGGCTCAACACCAATTAGCTTAATGTTGGGATTAACTTGTTTTAAATAACTGCCGGTGCCTGCTGCCAGGCCACCGCCGCCTACCGGCATAATCACAACCTCAGTATCGGGCAAATCTTCCAATAATTCGATGCCTACGGTGCCTTGTCCCTCGATGATGCGGTAATCATCAAAAGGCGGAACGAAAGTCATCTGGTGCGCTTCGGTATAAGCTAATGCTGCCTGCAAACAATCGTCAAAAGTATCGCCGGTTAAAACAATCTCAATATTACCGTTGCCGAACATCTGTGTTTGCTTTACCTTTTGCTTGGGGGTAATTTCGGGCATAAAAATAACGCCCTTAATACCCATTCTGCGGCACGAAAATGCCACGCCCTGTGCGTGATTGCCTGCACTGGCACAAACTACACCTTTAGATAGCTGCTCTGCAGTAAGCTGGCTAACCATGTTATACGCGCCGCGTAGTTTGTAAGAGCGCACAATTTGCAGGTCTTCACGCTTTAAGTAAACCTCGCACTCGTACTTGTCTGACAGGCCCTGGTTAAACTCGAGCGGCGTGCGCCTCACTACATCTTTTAAACGTTCTTTAGCTTCAGTAAAATGGAGCTGTTTTTGGGTTTCAGTTTCCATAGATTACTGTTTGACTAAGCGATGCGCCACTAAGGTAAGCAAGTCAGCATCGTCTATGTTTAATTTACTATCAGCCAGCGTTAAAAACCGGCGATAAGCTTCGGCTAATTCTTCTTTATTTAAATTGTATCCTAAACGATCTAAGTGAAATTTCAAGGCATGGCGGCCACTGCGTGCGGTAAGTACAATACTGGCACTCGGGAAACCCACATCCTCCGGACGGATAATCTCGTAGTTTTCCCGGTTTTTAAGGAAACCATCCTGGTGAATACCTGAACTATGCGCAAAAGCGTTGCTGCCTACAATAGCTTTATTGGGTTGTACCGGCATGCGCATCTGGGTGCTAATCATGCGACTCAGCTCGTAAAAGCTTTGGGTATTGATGTTGGTGTGCAAGCCCAGGCTCTGGTGCGTTTTTAAAATCATCACCACCTCTTCGATAGAAGTATTACCTGCACGCTCGCCGATACCGTTAATGGTGCCTTCAATCTGGCGGGCACCGTTTTGCAAACCGGCTACCGAGTTAGCGGTGGCCAGGCCCAAATCGTTATGGCAGTGTACCGAAATGATGGCTTTGTCAATGTTTTTTACGTTCTCTTTCAAGAAACGGATTTTGCTGCCGTATTGGTCGGGCAGGCAATAGCCGTTGGTATCCGGAATGTTTACTACGGTGGCACCGGCTGCAATTACCGATTCAACCATTTTAGCTAAAAACTCAATATCGGCACGGCCAGCATCCTCGGCATAAAACTCAATGTCTTCTACCGATTTTTTGGCGTATTTAACCGCTTCAACAGCACGCTCTAAAATTTCTTCGCGGGTGCTGTTAAATTTGGTTTTGATGTGCATGTCCGACGAGCCGATACCGGTATGTATACGCGGATATTTGGCATATTTCAGCGCTTCGGCAGCGGCATCAATATCTCCTTTGTGCGCGCGGGTAAGAGCACAAACGGTAGGTGCCTTAACTGCCTTGGCAATTTCTACCACGCTTTGAAAATCGCCCGGACTTGAGGCCGGAAAACCAGCCTCAATAATGTCAACGCCCAGCGCTTCCAGTTCGCGCGCAATCTCAATCTTTTCAGGCGTGGTTAACTGGCAGCCCGGTACTTGTTCACCATCACGCAAGGTGGTGTCAAATACATAAACTCGGTTTGGATCGTGTAACATGTGTTTTATCTTTATTGTGTGTTCGGATGTCTGAGGTTGGATAAATCAGTAATCTGTTTACCGGCCTCAGCTATCAGATTATTCTTTTACTGCTATAAATCTTAATCTTTTATAATCGGCATACCACTGCCCGTTTTCGTTATAGTGCGGCTCCAGCAGGTCGGTAATTTCCTGCACCAGTTGTGGTTGTGCAGCATCAGGAATCCCGGTGAAATACTGTGCGCCAAACATCTTAATCCATTTGGCTACGCCCTGGTCGCCGTCTTGCAATGGTGTTTTGCGGTCGAAATGACTGGCAAACGTAACCCTGAAGCCCTGGCGTTCTAACAGGCTACTGTATTCACCCAGCGATGGGAAGTACCAAACCTGTGTTTCGGCCTGTTGGTGGTATCCATGTTGCTGCAGCACTTGTTTTATAGCTGCTCTTAACTGACCGATGTTGCCTTTGCCGCCCATTTCGGCTACAAAGCGTCCACCGGGTTTGAGGGCCTCATATACCGACCGTATAACGCCGCCGGCATTGTGGACCCAATGTAATGCCGCGTTTGAAAAGACGGCATCATACGGGTACTCTACTGTAAAGTTGGCTGCGTCGGCCACTTCAAAATCAATGGTTGGATATTTAAACCGTGCCTGCGCAATCATTTCGGGCGAGTAGTCGGTGCCGGTAACCTCTGCGCCTAACTGCTGTATCTGGTGAGTCAGGTCACCCGTACCGCAACCAATATCCAGGATGTGCTCGTCTGCTTTTACATTTAATAACTCTACCACGCTTGCCCCAAACTGGGAAACAAAGCTGTGTTTATCATAATATAAATCTGCGTTCCACTTCATAAGCCCCCTCTAAATCTCCCCCTGAAGGGGGAGACTTTTTTATGGTTTTTAATAATTATTTTAGTTTCTATTTGAATCAGGTAAATTCTGCTTCCAATAGTTTATGCCAGCGCTGGTTTTGCTAAAAACTGTAGGACCATTTGGCCCATGGCTTCTGTTCTTAAAATCTTTTCCGGGTCAGTTTGTGCGTCGGCAATGTCGCCGGTACGGTAACCTGCTTTCAGTACGTGGTCGATAGCGCTAGTGATGCGTTTAGCTTCTTCTTTAAGGCCGAAGCTGATTTCGAGCATCAGTGCAGCCGATAGGATGGAAGCCAGCGGGTTGGCTTTATTCTGACCTGCAATATCGTGAGCCGATCCGTGAATAGGTTCGAAAAAGCCGGTACCATCACCTACTGAAGCTGAAGCCAGCATACCCATAGAGCCTGCAATTTGCGAGGCTTCGTCAGTTAAAATATCACCGAATAAGTTGGCAGTTAATACTACGTCAAACTTTTTAGGGTTTTTAACCAGCTGCATGGCCGCATTGTCGA
>CAJYSL010000069.1 GCA_913777515.1 uncultured Mucilaginibacter sp. | reverse complement strand
TTACAAATTAAGTACATTATCAGTAATCACGTAAAAAATGGTTATGTTTGGTACTGCTAACTTTAATTTTCTGCATGTCGAAAAGTATATTTCGAAAAAAATCTCTCGATAAAATTCTGGCCGATGTACAAAGCGGCTTCGGTGATGGCGAACATTCCGGTTCTCATCTAAAAAAAGAACTGCTTACCAAAGATTTAACTTTAATGGGCATCGCCGCCGTGGTGGGCGCCGGTATATTTTCTACCATTGGCACAGCCTCGTTTAACGGTGGCCCGGGCGTGACCATCTTGTTTGTGCTTACGGCCATTACCTGCGGTTTTTCTGCCATGTGTTATGCCGAGTTTGCCTCGCGTATACCTGTTGCCGGGAGTGCTTACACCTATGCCTACGCTTCTTTTGGTGAATTGATTGCCTGGATTATTGGCTGGGATTTATTGATGGAATATGCTATTGGCAATATTGCCGTAGCCATATCCTGGAGCGAGTATTTCGTTAACCTGCTCGAAGGCTTTCACCTGCATGTGCCCCGTTATCTCACCATGGATTACTTTTCGGCTTATAAAGGGCACGAGCAATTGCAGCAGTTAACCGCATCCGGCCATTTAACCGAGATAACTGACCGTATTAAAGCGGAGTCTTTAGCCTGGACCACGGCGCCCAATATTGGCAGCATTAAGCTGATTGCCAATTTGCCTGCCTTGCTGATTGTCATACTGATTACCTATCTGGTATACATCGGCATCCGCGAAACCAAAAAGGTAACCAACGCCATGGTGCTACTTAAAATAGGCGTGGTATTGGCCGTTATTGTTTTGGGTTTTTTTTATGTAACCCCGGCCAACTGGCACCCATTTTTACCTAACGGCTTTAGCGGGGTAATGAAGGGGGTATCGGGTGTGTTTTTTGCTTATATTGGTTTTGATGCCATATCTACCACTGCCGAGGAATGCAAAAATCCGCAACGCGATTTACCGCGTGGGATGATTTACTCACTCATTATTTGCACCGTTTTATATATCCTGATAGCGCTGGTACTTACCGGTATGGTAAATTACAAAGAGCTGCAGGTAGGCGACCCACTGGCATTTGTTTTTGCCCGGATAGGTTTGACCAAAATAAGTTATGTAATTTCTATTAGTGCTGTGATAGCAACAGCGAGTGTGTTGTTAATTTTCCAGATGGGGCAACCACGGATTTGGATGAGCATGAGCCGTGATGGTTTGTTGCCTAAAGCGTTTTCGCGCATCCATCCTAAGTTTCAAACGCCTTCGTTTTCTACCATCGTCACCGGTTTTGTGGTAGCTATTCCGGCGCTGTTTATGAACCTGACCGAGGTAACCGACTTAACCAGTATTGGTACCCTGTTTGCTTTTGTGCTGGTTTGCGGAGGTGTATTACTATTGCCAAAAACAGAAGCTACGCAAGGACGTTTCCGCATCCCTTACATCAACTCTAAGTGGATAGTGCCGGTATTATTTATTGGCGGCATGGTACTTTTCTGGAAGCCCATGATTGCCATGTTTTCTCAGGAGAATAGCCACGAGCAGTTCCCGTTTGCGCTGTTTATCCTGCTGTCGGCTATTTTAACCGTACTGGCATTCATGAAAAACCTGTCGCTAATACCGGTGCTGGGTTTGTTAAGCTGTTTTTATTTGATGACCGAACTCGGCTACATCAACTGGCTGCGTTTCCTGATTTGGCTGATTATTGGTTTAGTGGTATACTTTACCTATGGCTACAAAAATAGCCGCCTGGGTAAAGAGGCAGTTTAATTGATACATCGGACTAAAGCTCCAGCAGTGTTTAATCATTCCGGAGCTTTAGTCCGTATTCTTTCTCAATCAAGCGTTGATTTTCGACGTCTGCTTTTACTTTTCTTCGCCGGGATGATAGGTGGTTTCGGCATGTTTCAAGACATCTTCTTTATAAAACAATACGTCTTTGAACTGGCCATCGAGGTACATCTGCGCCTGGTCTGTAAAGTGCCTGGATGCCGGATTGAAAGACTGGCCGCCCGTGATTAGTGATTTGGCTTTTACTCGTGGACCAAACTCTACAGCGGCCATAAAGCTGTTACCCGAATAGCCATAGCGTTTCTTGGTACCAGTCATGGTGCGGCTTACAAAAGAGGGGAGTTGTCCAAAAGTAGAAGCTACCGATGCTGCCGGTAAACTGGGCTGCTGGTCATTAAAACTCATGCCATCAGCTGGGCGTTGGTAACGGTTGATGTCGCCCCAGGCTATGTCCCATTTGCCGTAGCGTGCGGTAAGGTCATCTATGCTTTGCTTTAATAAAGCCAGTTGCTCGGCAGGGGTAATGCTTTGCATTAATTTATTGACGCGCTCGGTTTGGTACGTGCCTTCTTCTGACGATGATGGCCGGGGCAGCATGCCGAATAAACGCGTGCCATACTCAACCGCCAGCGAGGTGGCTACCGATTTAATGGCTGCCCGGCGGTCCCACTGCTGCAATGTGCTGATGGAAGCCGACAGTGTATTTTTCAACTCACTATTGGTACTCTCTTGGTATGCTTTAAACAATGGTGGCAGCAATACATCAAAAGCTGCCAGATAGCGGTCATAGCCCTTGGCAATTAAGCCATCAAGAGTAAGCTTTTCGGGATTATCCAATATATTGCTGGCGTTAACGCCCCTGTAGTTCTGCCCGTCGGGCGCCATATAGGCCGGGTAGTTTTTAGCATTTGGGCTATCCTTACCAGCCGAGGCGTAAGGCGTCGCGTTACAATTTTGTATCCATCCGCTAGCGGGGTTGTGCACCTGTACAATCTCGCTTAATGGATGCAGACCCTGCCATTCGGTAGCCGATGTGATGCCATCTACCGGCTGAGTCCAGTCTAATTGAGGGTTGCGTTTGGGCATAAAGTTGCCGTACCAGAATACGGTATTGCCTTTATCGTCAGCATAAACGGTATTGTTGGTGGCGTTCGAGAGCAGGTTCATAGCTTTTACATACTCGCTGTAATTGTTGGCCTTGGTAATTAACCAAGATTCGAGCAAGGCATTATACGAGCGGTTATTGGCTTTTAATGATAGCCATTTGCCATTACGGCTGCCCAGCACCGGGCCATGATGTGTGTAGTATCCGGTAATTTTAACCGGCTCAAGCTTTTCACCCTTTTTGCAGTATAGTGTTAGCGGGCGCTGTATAAGCGGTTTTTGCCGCCCATCGTATTCGTAAAACCAGCTGTTATCTTTTTTAGTCACCTTTTCTGCATAGGCATCGGCTACGTCGGCGTTGCTGCTGGTGTGCATCCAGCCGCAATGGGCATTAAATCCCTGGTAAATAAAAAACTGTCCCCAGGTTACCGCACCATAGGTGTTCAGCCCCTCGTCGCTTACTAACTGTACTTCTGAGCGGAAGTAAAAAGGCACATGCGGGTTGATATATAACATAGCATGGCCCGAAGTCGATTTTATAGGCGATATCGCAAATCCGTTAGAGCCTATTTCCCGGTCAAATACCCGGTTATGCAAGTCATCCATGGTTTCTGCCGATTTGCCGACCGCACCTACTTTCATGTTATCATTACTACCATAAAACTGGCGGGTTTCATTAAGCGTGATGCCCCCAGTAATGGTAGCCGCCACGCTGCCATCAGTAAACATCAATGCATACCAAGGCTCAAAATGTTTAAGCACCAACGGTTGCGTTTCGGGATGTTTATACAGGTAATAATTCACGCCATCGGCAAAAGCATCCATTAGTTTTTTAAACCAAAGCGGACTGCTTTTATATTCTTTGATGGCTTCTGCACTATCGGCAATAAGTTGCAATTGTACATCAGTGTATAAGTTGTTTTCACCATCTACTTCGGCTTGCCTGCCTAATTGGTAAAGGTAGTTGCGCTCTACACCTTTAAAGTTTTCTTCGCACTGGGCATACATCAGCCCAAAAACCACATCGGCATCGGTTTTACCATAAATGTGCGGCACGCCCCAGTTATCACGAATAATGGTCACTTTTCTTGCCTGGGTCTCGCAATGTTTAATGGCTTGCGGAGAAAGTTTTTGGGCAATGGCCATTACGGGCAAACTGAGTAAAATGGCGAGTAACTGTTTTTTCATAAAACTGGACTTTATACTGATGAAAGTTAATAAATTTAAAACGTTGCCCGCGCTTGTAACAGTAATGTTCTATCATTGCCAAAGCAAACTATCTTTGTGATTTGCTTTACTAATATGCTCCGTTTAATAATCATTATCATCCTGCTATTAGCCTCATTTCTCACGGTTTTTAAGGCGCCGACCTATCATTTATGGTTGCTGGCTGTTTTGGTAGGTGAATACGGCATCTTATTTATCGGCATTACTCTACTGGCACTATTAGCTGGCTTTCTGCCGGGACGTTATGTATGGCAAGGCACAGTTTTAGGTGCATTGGCTGTTGCACTGTATCTGTACCCCATCGTTAGCGCTTATGTAATCAGCAAAAGCGTAGACAAAGACATTAGCCATTCTTTTCTGCAAAGTAGAAGTACGTTGCATCAGTCATCGTTAAAACCATTCAGTTTTACCAAACTGTTTCAACTGGACCCTTTACAAACTCAATTTAAAACCTTTACTTACATATCGTATGCTGATACTAACTTGACGCTTGACTATTACCCGGCCACAGTAAGAGGTAAACGGCCATGCGTAATGGTTATCCATGGCGGGTCGTGGAGCAGTGGGGATAGCAGGCAATTGCCTGAGTTGAACGCGGTACTAAGTCAGGCCGGTTACCAGGTGGTCAGTACTAATTATCGCTTGTCGCCCAAATGGCAAAGCCCGGCACCATTAGAGGATATAACGGCGGCTCTAAATTATTTACACAAACATGCGGATGTACTGCAGATAGATACCGGCAAAATTGTCTTGCTGGGCCGGTCGGCCGGGGCGCAGATTGCATTGCTGGCCGCTTATACTTTACAGCAGCAGGGCATTAAGGGTGTCATCGATTTTTATGGTCCGGCCGATATGGTGTGGGGCTATAGCCTGCCTGCCTCAAAACTGGTGATGGACTCGCGCCGGGTAATGGCTAACTACTTAGGCGGCTTATACCCTGATGTGCCTAAACAGTATGCCGCAAGTTCGCCCATTGAGTTTGTAAACCGGCACGCTGTACCTACGCTGATGATTCATGGCGCTAATGATGTGCTGGTAGCGTACGGGCATAGCGAAAGGCTGCGCCGCAAACTGGTGGAAAACCAGGTGCCGTTTTACTGGCTTAAATTGCCGTGGGCAACGCACGGGTTTGATTATCATTTAAACGGGCCGGGCGGGCAATTATGTACTTATACCATACTACGGTTTTTGGAAGGTGTTTTGCCCGAGGATCGTAGCTTAAATTAACCGGTAATACAAACAAAACCGTGAGTTTTATTATTCACTTAGATATTAAATCTAAGCGTCATGAAATTTGCATTCATATTTGGAACCAACATCTTTTTAAGTACCGAAAATAAAGTAAGTTATGCCGATGCAGATACACGCATCCCGTTCCTGACCATACTGTCGTACTGTAAGTCAAACAACAATAATAACTCGGATAATCATCTGGCTATCGACCTGAATATTGCTACGTCGAGTGATGAAGCTATTGTTTTTAGAGGCAGCCAGTTTGAAGGTAACTCACCTGTCAAGGTAACTACCGGCGATGACTCCATCCGGTTATTCCGCGACGGGCATGAAGAGCCGGTGTTTTTTATACGTCAGCTAAACGACGATGATATTTCGGGCTTGTCGAGCCACATTGTTAATGAGGTAGAAGCTCAGCAACCTTTGGCCGTATTTAAAATCAGTGGCGATTTTAGGGTAGGGGGGCACCGCATTATTATCGACAACGAAAAGCTGTTTGTAAACGGTGATGATTTTGCCAACGGAGTTACCAACTCTAAGCAAGATGCTGCGCTTACACCATACGGCGTTTTATCTTAAGAGATACTTCTTGAAATTAATCAAAGGTTAATTTTGGAGCGCTATTTAATTAGTGGCGTAAGTAAGAAGTATCGCTAATATCATTAATACCCGAGGAGGTGAATTCGAATCCGGGCGATGCATAAACTGCCGCCAGGCGTGCCACCTCTTCGGTTGTAGACACCCGGTTAAACGGGTTTTGTTGTTTGATTGAGTCTTCTTGGGTACCTCTAAAAATTCCCGAAGTAGTATCTGTTTCTGGTAAGCCGGGAGCAATTACGTGCACACTTACTTTTTGAGGCGCAAGGCTTACGGCTAATGATTGGCTCATGGCGTTTAAGCCGGCTTTGCTGGTGGCATAAGCCGGGTGATTGAGTTCATCATTAAAAGTGCTCTGCGATGATATGTTTATGATTTTACCGCCGCCTTTTTTACCCATGTGCCTCGAAGCGAAATAGCAAAGGTTAGCTACGCCATTCAGATTGGTATTGATGGTTTCTTCCCAGTTGTGCTGACAGCCATCGTAATTAGCTTCGTTGAGTTTATGCTCCAGGCAAATGCCCGCGTTGTTAATCAATACGTCCAGGCGGGAGTACTTGAGCAGCATTTTTTCGTAAAAACGGGCTACGTGCGTAGGCTTGCTTTGGTCTAACTGAAAAGCAGCATGCTTACCTTTTCCACCAAGGTTATCCAGTGTTTGTTCGGCTTCGGCAGGGTTGTTTACATAGGTAATCACCACGTTGGCATTAAGCGAAGCAAATAACTGAGCGCAGGCCTTGCCTATGCCTCGGGAGCCGCCGGTGATGAGTACTGTTTTGCCTGGGAAATCAATTAGCATGTTGTAGCAGTAAAATCGTATTTAACTAAGGAGCAATTTCCTGCTTATACGTATGCTACACCAACAAGTTATAAAGCTGCTCTTGAGCAGGCAAGAATGAAGCTATTGATTCTGTTTAGTTTCGGCCGCTTTTTGGGCTTCTTTTTCGCGCTTCTTAAAAAATCCTCGCAGCAGGAAATTATGTTGCACTGCTTCGAGGTCATCATTCAATTTTATTGAACTTTGATTTAAATAATTTAATGTACTTTTTAATTGAACAGCGCTATTTTGGTCGTTTAAAAGCACGCCTAAAGCGTTATCTGTAGTATTTAGTTTACCGCTTGCACGATTCAGGTTATCTGTCAAAGTACTGGCTTTGGCGGTAGCCTGTTGCAATTGGTTAGCCGACTGCTGCAACTTGGCAAACACGGCAGTGTCGGTCAGCATCTTATCTGCCAGGCCGCCCTTAGTATTAATCTTGGCGCTGAAAGTCTTGAGCTCGTCTGCCATGGCCGATGTACGGGCAGTGGTGTTCTGCAGGTTTTGCACTACGGCTTTAAATTGCATGGCCAGATTAGAGTCGGCCAGTAAGGTGCCGGCTAAGCCTTTGCCCTCAACCATCTTTTTGCTCAGCGTTTTAAAATCAGAAGTAATTTCGAGTAAGTTCTGGTTGTTCTTCTGAAAAGTCTTCATGATATCGTCGGTAGATAGCATGCCTTTAGAGTTCAGCATATCGCCGTCCTGAACCACCGGCGATGCCGGGTTGCCACCATCAATGGTAATGATTTTATTGCCAATAAAACCCTCGGAGCCAATGCTGGCAATAGCATCTTTGTGGATGTACTGCTGAATAGCCTGGTCTACGTTAAACTCAACATCAACCTGGTTTATACCGGTAAATTTGATGTTTTTGATAGTGCCCACCTTAACACCCGAAAACCAAACGTTGTTGCCTTTAATCAAACCAGATACGTTATCAAAACGGGCTTGCAGATGCACTCCTTTCGAAAAAGTTTTTTGCTGGTTCCCCAACGTAAATATCGCTACAACAAATATCAGCAAGCCCACGGCGATGAAAAGGCCTACCCAAAAAGCGGTTTTATTTTCTTTAAGATCCATTATCTCAATTGATAAAATTATAGTCGTAAAATTGTTTAACCCGTACGTCGTCACCTTCAAATACCTCGTCAAAAGTGCCCTGGCGCTGAAACTGACCGTCAAGCAGCATGGCAACACGGTCGCCGGTGGTTTTGGCGCAGGTTAAGTCGTGGGTTATAATAATTGATGAAGTATTGAAGCGTTCCTGTACGCGGTTAATTAAGTTGTTGATTTCCATCGATGTGATGGGGTCGAGCCCGGCGGTTGGCTCGTCATACAGCATAATTTCGGGACGCAAAATAAGTGTGCGGGCAATACCGATACGTTTACGCTGACCGCCCGATAGCTCAGCAGGCATTTGATTAATTGTCTGCCCAAGGCCTACAGCCTCCAGCACACGCTCCACCATTTCATTGATTTCTTTCCGTTTGAGCGATTTTTGATTACGCACCAACGGGAACTCCAGATTTTTACGAACAGTCATACTGTCATACAAGGCACTGTTTTGGAAAGAGAAGCCGATACGGGTACGCAATTGCTGTAAATCCTGCGGCGTTATAGTCGTAACCTCATTACCCAATACATTAACAGTACCGGAGTCGGCCTTAAGTAAGCCGGAGATAATTTTAATTAACACCGATTTACCCGTACCCGAGCGTCCCAGTACCACCAGGTTTTCTTTGCGGAACAAATCCAGGTCGATGCCGCGCAATACGTGGTAATCGCCGAAGGATTTGGTAAGGCCTTTGATGCTGATTACCTTTTCGTTATAATCTATGGATTGTGGTTGTTTTTCCATATCAATAGCTCGTTTAACGGAACCAGCCGGTTATTTGTACAATAATTACTTCTTCAATAAACACCAGAAACATGGCTGTCACCACGGCAGAGTTAGCAGCCTTACCCACACCTGCGGTACCGCTTGATGAGTTCCAGCCTTTGTAACTACCTACAATACCAATGGTAAAACCAAAAATGGTGGACTTGATAAGCGAAGACTCAAAATCAATAAAGCCTAAAGGTTGAAAAAACTGCTGTATATAAGTGCTAAAGCTGGTTCCCTCGTTAACGGCTACGTTAAGATAACCACCCAGCATGGCTATTAAACCATTATAGATAGCGAGGATTGGAATACTGATAGTGGTAGCCAAGGTGCGTATACACACCAAATATTTAAACGGGTGAGTGCCTGACACCTCCATGGCATCTATTTGCTCGGTTACCCGCATGGAGCCAATCTCGGCACCGATACTCGAACCTACGCGCCCGGCGCTGATTAACGCCGTAACCAAAGGAGCCAGTGCACGCATCAGCGCGATAGATACCAGCGAGGGTATCCAGGAGGTGGCGCCAAATTGCAATAATGAAGGGCGCGATTGCTTGGTAAATATTAAGCCTACAATAAAGCCGGTAACGGTAATAAGCAATAATGACCGTACACCCACTTCCCAGGTTTGCTTAATTAGCTCCCTGAATTCGTATGGCGGAACAAAGGCTTCTTTAAAAAAGCGGGCAATAAAGGCAAAAACATCATAAACGTCTACAAAAAATTGGGTAAAGCGTTTACCGATAGAAGGGCCTGCCTTGGTTGCCGGTGCTGTTGTGCTGTTTTGAGTATCCATTAATGAGCCGGTAAAATTACAGCATATTTTTTAGTAACCGCCATTTGTCTATCAACTTAAGCAGGTAGTTTGTAAATCGTATGTAAAAACAATCAATGTTTATAAGCTTCAACATCAACACTAAAACCTATTAGCGGTTTGGTGCAAACTTACCTATTCTAAAACAAATTGCTCTAACAGCAACAATGTTACACAAGTTTAAAGCAGATATTAATAAATGTACATTAAACATTTATTGTGAATGATGTTTTTTTTACACATTTTAGTCCCCACTGACTGCGGCTTGCTATAAAAGCTAAATCGCACGTTTGCAGCCGGTTGTAAACATTAAACCAAAAAACCGTTATGATTAACCTGAAGAGCAAAACTTTTTTTGCAGCAATGCTGGCAGCCGGCCTGTTTTCGGTTACCGCCTGCAATCAATCATCCAACAAACAATCCACTAATATGACAGACAGCACCAAGGAAGCCGGGCAACTGCCGGCAGCCTCTAATTTCGAGAAAACTATTGATGGCAAGCAAACCCAATTATATATACTAAAAAACAGTAAAGGCGTACAACTGGCGGTAACCAATTATGGCGGCCGTATGGTAAGCCTGCTGGTACCCGATAAAGACGGTAAAATGGTAGACGTAATTGCCGGCCCTGGCAGCGTTGAAAATTTTGAAGAAGCTAAAGGTAACTACTATGGCGCGCTGATTGGCCGTTACGGCAACCGTATTGGCAAAGCTAAATTTACCTTAGAGGGTAAAGAATATAAACTACCGGCTAATGACGGCGACAACACATTGCACGGCGGTAAAGAAGGCTTTGATGTGAAAATGTGGGATGTAAAACCTGTTGACGACCATACGCTTGAGTTGTCGTACACTTCGGCAGATGGTGAACAAGGCTTTCCGGGTACATTAAAAACGACTGTTACTTACAAACTGACTGACGAAAACGCTGTAGAGATTGCCTACACCGCAACTACCGATAAGGCAACCGTAGTTAACTTAACCAGCCATACTTACTATAACTTAAATGGTAACGGCAGCGGTTCAATACTACAACACAAACTGCAATTAGACGCCGACCAGATTACCCCGGTTGACAATACATTAATACCGACCGGCAAACTGGCATCGGTACAAAACACGCCGTTCGATTTCAGAAAATCTACCGAGATAGGTTCACGTATCAACGAGGGCGACGAGCAACTGAAATTTGGTAAAGGCTACGACCATAACTTTGTATTAAACAAGCACACCCTGCAAACGCCTATTGCTACCCTGCAAGGCGATAAGAGCGGTATTGTGATGGAAGTATTTACCGAAGAGCCCGGTATCCAGTTTTACAGCGGTAATTTTATGAAAGGTGCTTTTAAATTTAAAGGCGATGTTAAAGATGATAACCGTACTGCACTGGCTTTAGAAACCCAGCATTTTCCTGACTCGCCTAACAAGCCGTCGTTCCCAAGCACCGAACTTAAACCCGGACAGACTTATAAAACTACCACTATTTATAAGTTTTCGGTTAAGTAATACAATTTAACACTTTAGTGAGGGCCGGTTTGCAACGCAATCCGGCCTTTTTCGTACAACTTGTTTATTACGCCGGTATCATTATATAAATACTGTTTAACTATTGCCTGATGCCGGTAAACCCATTACCTTTAGCTTAATGATGTTTAAATCCGTCCCCCGGTTAGTTTGGTTGTTGATGGCGTTGTGCGCACTGGCGGTTTCTTGTAAATCAAAAAAGGCGGTGCTTAAAGGTTTGCCGGGCGAGGTGGTAAAACCGCAGGGCTTTATTGCCGATAAATATGCCGACTTATTACAGGTAGATAGCCGCGACATTACCAACGGCCGGCTTTACGCTTTTATTGACCAGTGGTACGGTACGCCCTATAAATTTGGAGGCTTAGACCATGATGGGGTAGATTGTTCGGGGTTTACCCTTTTACTGCAACAGCAGGTTTATGGTATTAACCTACCGCGCAACACCGGTAAACAGGTAAATTCTATTAAACGCAAATACGAAGAAGAACTACAGGAAGGCGACCTGGTATTTTTTGATTTTGACGGCAAAAAGTTTAGTCATGTGGGCGTTTACCTGCAAAACGGATATCTGGTGCACGCTAGTACGCGCAAAGGCGTACTGATAGTAAAATTACGCGACCCATCAATGTACAAATACTTTTCGCGCGCCGGTTCCGTCATTAATACTAACAGCATTGCCCAAATGGAGTAATGTTTGGATAAAATGTTAAAATGATGTTTGCAAAGAGAATCATCTTACCTGTACTGGCTTTGATATGTTATAGCGTCGCCGGTGTTGCGCAGGTCAAAAAGATAAGCCTGCCACAACTGCAAAAGCGCATAAGTAATCGGGACACGGTTTATGTGGTTAACTTTTGGGCCACCTGGTGTAAGCCTTGTGTGGCTGAGTTACCTAACTTTGAGAAATTGCAGGCTACGTATAAAAGCAAGCCCCTGAAAGTATTGCTGGTGAGCATGGATTTTGAGTCGAAGTACCCGGCGGTAAAAGCTTTTGCTGCCAAACACCAATTTAAATCTGAGGTGCTATTAGTTACACGCAAAAGCGACCAGGAACTGATTGATGGTATAGACAAAGAGTGGAGCGGCGCTTTGCCGGGTACGCTTATTGTTAACGCAAAAAAAGGTATTCGTAAATTTGAGGAACGTGAGTTTACTTATGAAGAACTGAACAAGCTTTATCAAACGAATAAATAAAACTGCCATGAAAAAACTGATTACGTTATTGATGATTGCCGTTGCCGGTGTGGCCTTTAAACCGGCCGATTCGGGTTACAAGGTGGGAGATACGGCCACCGATTTTAAATTGAAAAACGTAAACGGCAAAACCGTGTCGCTGGCCGATTACAAAGCTGCAAAAGGATACATTGTTGTATTTACCTGCAACCACTGCCCGTATGCCAAAGCTTATGAAAGCCGGATTATGGCTTTAGACGAAGAGTACGCCCCCAAAGGTTACCCGGTGATTGCCATTAGCCCTAACGACCCGGTAGCCGAGCCTACCGACTCGTTTGAAAACATGCAAAAGCTGGCTAAACAAAAAGGCTATACCTTTCCGTACCTGATTGACGAAACGCAGGATATAACCCGTGCTTACGGAGCTAAAGCTACCCCACATGTGTATGTGCTGCAAAAAACACCGGCAGGTAATGTGGTAAAATATATTGGCGCTATTGATAACGATACCGAAAATGCCAACCCTGCGAAAGTAAAATATGTGGAGAATGCCGTTAATGCCTTATTAATAGGCAAACAACCCGAAATAAGCAGCACCAAAGCCATTGGTTGCGGCATTAAGTGGAAAAAGAACGCTTAAGCGGTAAATTCAACCAGCAGCAAAGGCTGTCTTGAATACAAGTAATAATGGGTTACTTGTGTTCAAGACAGCCTTTTTCATTTAACCCGCTATCCATCAAGGTTAGTCATATTGCTTTTAGCAATGATTCACAACAATCTTAGCTAATAATTCTTTCTCTACTCCCTTAAATCTTCGCGAAGGCATTTGCACTCCAATTGCGATAAACTGACTTCGCTAAAACATCTTCTAAAATACTATTGATAAAGTGGTTAAACTATTGCATAACTGCTCGGAAAAAGCGCTTTTTACAACGGCATAAATTTCATTTTGTAGCCAACTGTCATCCTATCCTATATTGATTTGAAGAGGCGTCGCTGCTTTCTCGAAAATCATTTACGTTGTGGCTTAGGTTTTTTAACCAAGTCAAAAATTAATTAAAAAGCGGTCTTTTTAGGCTGTTTTTTAACACAAAAGAAAGGGTTGATTTTAACTAAAAATCAATTCGCCACTGCTATTCATTCGTTTACCCCATCAAAAAGCGCGTTGACGTAAAAAACGTAACTAAAATTTATTTGGTAAGTATTTTTAAAGCAAGGGGTAAAACTAATAGCGATTGGCGGTAGATATTATGTTTTATAAATTTATATAATATCTACCTAATCATACTGAAAGTTCTATTTCTGGTTTGTGAAGTTTCTGTTGTGTTTTCTTATAAGTTTAATTTAATGCGTCAGCATTTTATAAAAGTAAGAGAATGATTAATAAGATTAACACATAATACGCTTTAGAGTGATAGCCGGTAAATCTCGGTAGTGAGATTGCCGGCCGCTACAAAATAGATACTACTTTATGAATAACATTATTGCAATATCGGTTATAATACCAAGTTACAATCATGCTCGATACCTGGACCAACGTATTCAAACGGTTTTAAATCAAACCTATCCCATTAGCGAATTAATCATTTTAGATGACGCTTCGCCAGATAACAGTCAGCAAATCATCAGTAGATATAGTTCTGACCCACGCATCAGTCACATCATTTTTAACAAAACTAATAGCGGCAGCACTTTTAACCAGTGGGAAAAGGGTTTGCAGCTGGCTAAGAGCCCCTGGGTTTGGATTGCCGAAAGTGACGACTACGCAGACCTTACCTTTTTAGAAAAAATGGCCGGACTGATAGGGCGTTATCCAAACGTAGGCATTGCGTTTTGCCGTTCGCAAGTGGTGGATGAGAATAATGAGGTGGTCAGTTCCTCTTACAATCACAAAAACTTTTCGTTCGGTCCCGCCGAAATCAAAGACACTCTAAGTTCGGGATATTGCTTACCTAATGTTAGTGCATGCCTGTTAAACAGGGAGTACGCCTTGAGTTCAGTTTTTGGTTTAGGCAAATATAAAGCATCGGGCGACCTGATATTTTACACCCGCATGCTTCACCATACCAATATTGCGTACGAAGACAGCATACTTAACTATTTCAGAGACCATGCCGGTAATGTATCGCGGCCAGCCAAAAAGGAGGGGCTTTGGGTTACCGAAGGGGTTGATGTTATTGGTAATATCAATTTCCAACAGGTTTACTTTCCTACGTACACATTTTTGCGGGTGGGCTATAATTGGCTCAGGCGGGTGGATAAAATTACTTTTAAAAATAAGATAAAAGTTCTTAGAAAGCTGCTTTCCGCCAGCTTGAATTTTGGTCATGCCAAACTATCAGGCATGTTTCGTTCATCCGATTATGAATTTAACAGCTAACCTTATGACAGCCTATCACTGTGTTATTATTATTCCGGTACACAAGCCGGACCCATCCTATTATGAGCTTATCTCGTTTGAGCAAGCCTATCGTATATTTTATAAATTTCCTATTTACATTGTCGCTCCCGAAGGATTAAATCTGAAAGCCTATCAAGAAATTGTACCTGCTATTGACGTAAAATATATACCTGCTACTTACCAAAATAGCCTGCTTAATTATAACAAGCTTAAACTAAGTCAGTACTTCTACAAGTTATTTGCCTGCTATAAGTATTTGGTTACTTACGAGTTGGATGCTTTTGCTTTTAAAAACGACCTGGAACTTTGGTGTAATAAAGGGTACGATTATATAGGTGCCCCTTGGTTCGAAGGATACGCCGAAACAACGAGCGATAATTTGATGGGGGTAGGTAACTCGGGCTTTTCTTTAAGAAGTATTGAGGCCATGCGAAAGGGCATCAAAGTGGCGGAGTACAACGACCCAACCAAGCCTAAACATTATTACAAAAATGTATGGCTCAAATTACAATTTTGGCTTACCGCGCTACTACCCATCGAAAACATATATCTGCAAGACGCTGATTTACTGAACGAAGACTGGGTAATTGCCGAGCTGATAGCCAGGCGCGCGCCGGGTTTTAAACTGGCGCCCATTAACGAGGCTATACAATTTAGTTTTGAGGTTAAGCCTGAGGCCTTATTTGAACTGAATAACTATCAGTTACCTACAGGTTGCCATGCCTGGTGGCGTTACAATTTGCCGTTCTGGAAACCTTTTATCGAAAACTTTGGATACAAGTTGTAATATGAGTTTTTTTTTCGATTATCATCCCCACTTATAATAGTAGCGCCACGCTTGACAGGTGCTTGCAAAGTATCATCAAGCAAGATTTTGATGCTTATGAAGTTATCGTTGTGGATGGTGCCTCCGCCGATGATACTGTTGCTATTGCCCGTAAATATCAGCGTGCAGTAAATCTTCGTATCGTTTCCGAACCCGACCAGGGTACTTATGATGCCATGAACAAGGGTATCAAGCTGTCGAAAGGGAAATGGTTGTATTTTTTAGGCAGTGATGATGAACTCTACGGAGATTCAATTTTATCCAAAATATATAAAACGATACAAAAACGTCCTGAAAGTAAATTTATATACGGTGATGTGCTTACCTCGGCCAATACGCTGGAGCGTTATAGCAACTACACTTATGTGCAATTGATGGACCGTTGCATTTGCCACCAGTCCATTTTTTATCACCGCTCGCTGTTTGAACGCTCGCAATATGACTTAAAGTTTAAGTTGTGTGCCGACTGGGACTTTAACCTTAAAATTTTTAACGATAGCATCAATCCGGTTTATGTGAACCGCATTATAGCCCGGTTTGATTTAGGTGGAGCCAGCGGAAACTGGATGCAGCACCCGGAGTACTTAAACCATTTTGCCGACAAGCGCGAATTGGCTAATCGTTATAAAAATGCCGCCTGGTGGTATGGGTACTATGTGCCGCTGATGCTGTTTAAACGAACCAAAAGCAAGTTAAAATGGATGTTTCAGTAATCATACCTGTTTACAATCCGGGCAATTACTTGCTGGAGGCGGTAGAAAGCGTTTATGCCTCTGATGATTTGGATAAAATCAGTTACGAGATTATCCTTGTTAACGACGGCTCGACCGATAAGTACACCCTGATGATTTTAAATGCGCTTCAAACTAAAGAGCATTTAACAATCATCGACCAAAAAAATCAGGGGCCGGCCGCAGCTCGTAATACCGGTATCCGTAACTCGTCGGGCAAGTATTTGCTGTTTTTGGATGCCGACAATAAAATCAGGAGCAAGTTTATACAAACCGCCATCAGGATTTTAAAAAACGATAAGGCAGACATTATTCATGGTAACCCGCATTTCTTTGGCGACTCGAACGAGGTTAGGTTCAAAACCGGACATTTTGAGATGAATAGCATGCTCTACACCAATCATATAGATATGTGTACGGCCATGAAACGCAGTGTGTGGGAACGGCTTGGGGGCTTTGATGAAAACAGGGTACTCATCGGGTTTGAGGATTGGGAATTCTGGATAAGGGCAGGAGCGGCAGATGTCAGATTTAAGTTTGTTGATGATGTACTTTACGATTACCGCATCAATAACAAGTCACTATTATCTACCAAAAACGTACCTAATAACTTGGATAAGGTTTACGATTACGTTTATACTAAGCACCAGAAATACATATTCAACGCTTACCGAACGCTGTACCCTCAATACGTGGTGTGCCAGCAATACCAAACCCAATCGGTGCAAAACCTGATGAGCCTGATTGGCGAGCGATGTAAACAGCGGTGCATGTACCAGTTGTACCGGGTAAGAAATGTAATTAAACGAATGATAAAATGACAGACACCTATTGGAAAGACCTTTGGATGCAACGCGAATTGGTTTATATGTTTAGCTGGCGCGATATTAAAATACGTTACAAACAAACGGTTATCGGTGCCTCCTGGAGTATCATCCGGCCTTTGATAACTATACTTATTTTTAACTTCGTTTTTAATCGTATAGCCCATATCAATAACCCATCGGTAGCGCCATATGCTTTGATGGTGGCTGCTGGAATGCTGCCCTGGCAGTTTTTCTCGACCGCGGTATCCGATGGTTCTAACAGCGTGATTAACAATGCCGGCCTGATTTCTAAAATCTACTTCCCCCGGCTCATTATACCGGCAAGTACATTGTTTACCAGTCTTATTGATTTTTTGATTTCGGTAGTTATCATCGTTGGCTTTATGGTATGGTATCAGCATGTACCCGGCTGGCAGCTGGTATTGTTTCCGGTTTCGGTGTTGTTTATGTTGCTTGCCACCATGGGTGTAAGTGTATATCTCACGGCGCTTAACGTAAAGTTCCGCGATTTCAGGCATCTCATTCCGTTTGCATTGCAAGTGGGTATTTATATCACACCGGTAGCTTTCAGCAGTAAAAATCTGGGCGAAAAGTGGCGACTGTTCTACTACTTAAACCCTATGGTTGGCGTTATTGATGGCTTCCGGTGGACTTTGCTCGGCGATAGTGTTTACTGGCCCGGTGCCATGGTGTCGTTGCTGGTATCGCTGGTGTTGTTGTGGAGTGGTATAAAATTCTTCAGAAAAATGGAGAAGACGTTTGTGGATGAAATTTAAGTAAAAAGAATTCTTATGAGTCAATCTGCTATTAAAGTTACTGACCTTTCAAAAGCATATATTATTCAACACAATAATGAGTCGGCTTCGTCTTCGTCGTTACGTGAGGTGATTACCAGAAAGGTAAGCGGTTTATTCAGGTCGGCATCAAATGGAGATGATGCCGGAACACAAGCCGAAAAATTCTGGGCACTGCAGGATGTGAGCTTTGATATTGAACGTGGCAGCCGGGTAGGTATTTTGGGCGGCAACGGTGCTGGCAAAAGTACGCTGCTCAAAATCATCAGCAAAATTACCGAACCTACATCAGGCCAGATGGAGGTGAACGGCCGCGTGGTTAGTTTGCTGGAGGTAGGCACGGGTTTCCACCCGGAATTAACCGGGCGCGAAAACGTGTTTTTGAACGGTGTGATTTTAGGCATGAAGCGGTCCGAAATCAAGAAAAAGTTTGACGAAATAATTGATTTCGCTGAGATAGAGCAGTTTTTGGATACTCCCGTAAAGCGTTACAGCAGTGGTATGTACATGCGCCTGGCTTTTGCCGTAGCCGCCCACCTCGAACCTGAGATACTGATTATTGATGAGGTGCTGGCCGTTGGCGATGCGCAGTTCCAGAAAAAATGTATTACCAAGATGGACGAAATCAGCCGGGTAGATGGCCGTACGGTATTATTTGTAAGCCATAACCTCGAAGCGGTGAGCTCCTTTTGTAAACGGGGTATCTATCTTAAAAAAGGTAAAATAGTAATGCAGGGAGATATTGACGATGTTGCAGAGCAGTATGCCAAAGACAATACCGACAACAAACGCGCATTTGCCCCGCATAAAAATAAAGCTATATATTTTAATTGTGTTGAAACTTTAAAGCGCAACGTGCGCTTTGGCGAGGAGCTGATTTTAAAGTGCGAAATTGTTACCAATCAAAATCTTGACCGGTACATTATTGGCATTACCATTTCTGATTATTTTGAGAACAAAGTAGGTACTACCTTAATTACCGGACGCAAATACCTGCTTACCGGTTTAAATCATTTAAGTATTAAGATTCCTACCGGGAATATAGTGCCCGGTAATTATAAAATTGCCATCTCGCTGGCTTTAGATGAAAACCTGAACAACGAGGATGTCATCCTTGACCATCCTACATTCAGCATCATTGCCTCCAGTATACGCGATTCGTTTGCAGTATGGCACCCATCCTGGGGCGGTAATTTTTTATCCAACGTCGAAATTTCATAACCGGTAAGCTGATGATAACAAAATTGATAAAAAAAGCAGTGCATAAATTTCTGCGTGTATTTGGCTACGGCATACACAAAATCACGCATCCACCGGTAATTGAACCTGCAGTTGAGATGCCGACAGTGGCAGAGGAGCCGGTTTTGCCACCAGCCAATTTGGTAACTATTGACCTGGACAACTTTTACGTGTTGCCTAAAAAGGATATTACCTATGCCTACGACTTGTTGTATACCCAGCATAATTGCGATTTTATGAAAGATCCGCGTTTTATGGAGGCTTACCGCCTGGGCCGTGCAACTGATGTGCACGAAACAGTATTAAAAAATTACGATATCTACTGGCGTATACACGTACTCTGCTGGGCAGCAACTTATGCAGCTAAATTGGATGGAGATTTTGTTGACTGCGGCGTAAATACCGGTATATTTTCAAGGGCTATCATCCACTACATTGATTTTAACAGTACGGGCAAAACTTATTACCTGCTGGATACATTTAGCGGGCTTGATGAACGGTTTAGTACAGCCGAAGAAATGCAGCAGCCGCTGAATCAGAAATACACGAAATATAAAGACGGCTTGTACGAACGTGTGCAGGAAACATTTAAAGACTTTAACGTAAAAATTATTAAGGGTGCGGTGCCTGAAACCTTACCACAAGTAACTGCCGAAAAAGTGGCTTACTTATCAGTAGATATGAATTGCATACAGCCCGAAGTAGATACCCTGAACCATTTTTGGGATAAGCTAACGCCCGGTGGCATCATTGTACTTGATGATTATGGGTACGGCAATATCACCAACGAGCAGAAGGCAGCCCACGATGAATTTGCACGTTCAAAGGGTGTTGAGGTGCTGTCTGTACCAACATGTCAGGGCATCATTATTAAACCGCTCAAATAGCCATCAGCAATACTACCATGAATAAAATTTATCACCTGGAAGGCATCAGAGGCGTAGGCGCTTTAATTGTTTTTGTTTGCCATTTCCAGATTGTGTTTATGCCCGAATTTTATACCCATCTGCATTGGTGGCTGGTTCCGCACATGCGCTTAGGTTTGGTAAAATTTCTGGTAAACTTTGTAAACCTGATGATTGTCGGTAACATGTTTCTGCATATTTTCTGGGCGCTGAGTGCATACGTCATATTTGCCAAGTTTTTTAAGTACAATACCCAAAGCAGTGCGCTACTATCCAACAGCGTTAAGCGCTACATTAGGCTAATGATACCTTGTGCGGTATCCATCTTTTTTAGCTATATTATATTTAAGGCAGGGCTTATTTATGTACGGCAGATTCCGGTGCAAACGCTGCAGCAAAATCTTTATTTGATACCTCCCTCTTTTTTACATGCCTTAAAAACATCCGTTTGGAGCACGCTGTTCGATTACGATTATTTTAGCAGCTATAACGGCCCTTTATGGACTATACAGCGCGAGTTTTATGGATCGGTTTTCTGCTACGCACTTTTCGGGGTTATCGGAAAGTCAAATAACCGTACATGGTTTTACACCATAATTTTTGCTTGTGTTTGGGTTTTAAAAATTTACTGGCTCAACAGTTTTTTGTTCGGTTACCTGCTTTGTGATATTGATTTCTCCGACCGCAAGGATAACAGCGCACTTGCCCGGTTTGTTCAGAACCTGGATTATTATTTAACAAAGCATCAGGGTGTACTTTTGGCTTTATTTACAGTTGTTTATGTAGCGGGCCGTGTGGTAATTTATCGCAACCTTGAACGCATGGACTGGGTAAACTGCATACTAAGCTTTTTGCTGATTCTTATATCATTAAGAGCAAAAGTTATCTCAGAATTGATGAAGTTCAAAGTATTTACCTCGCTCGGTAAATTGTCATTTGGCTTGTATGTGCTTCACTGGCCAATTTTATGTTCGCTGAGCTCCTGGCTTTACCTTCGGTTTGCGCTTAAATCGTATCCTAAAGCTTTGTGTTTAATGGCTTTTTCGGCAGCGGTTTGCCTGGCAATGGCCTGGCTGTTTAATAGACTGGTTGACCAGCATGCCATTAAACTGGCTAATAAGGCAGCCAACTACATAGAGAATTTAACCAGGTACAAAACCAAAGAGCATCCCGAAGAAGCTTTGGTGCACGAAGCAGTTTTGACTAAATAGATACTTATGACTGGCATTGAATCATGGACCGGCGAACGGCTCGAAACTTTTGTATTTAACGAAAACACGATAGAGCACCTGCACCGTTACGTTATTGCAACCAAACTGGCGGCAGGTAAAACAGTGCTGGACATTGCTTCGGGCGAAGGATATGGCACCCATATGATAGCAGGGGTAGCTGCCGAAACAGTGGGGGTTGACATTGATGCCGAAACTATTGCAAACGCTAAAGAGAAGTATCAACAGCCCAATCTAAGCTTTAAAACAGGCTCGGCTGATAACATACCCTGCGAAAACGATTATTTTGATTTGGTGGTAAGCTTTGAAACTATCGAACACCACGACCGGCATCACGAAATGATGGCTGAAATAAGACGGGTGCTCAAACCGGGCGGCATACTGTTAATATCATCGCCCGATAAAAAGTATTACAGTGATGTTACCGGCTACAAAAACCCATTTCACGTTAAAGAACTCTACCAGCACGAATTTGAAGAATTGTTGGCGCAATATTTTAAGCACACCAGTTACTGTCGCCAGAAAAATTTCATCGGGTCGATGATTATACCGCGCTTTGATGGTGCGGAAAACGATTCGGTGACGATGTACAACGGTGATTACGAAAACATTGCTACGGCAGATATGGGAGCGCAGTTTTTAGTCGCTTTGGCGTCAGACCATGAGCTGCCTCAGCTAAAGCTGACACTGTTTGACGGGCAGCAGGTGATTCAAAAGCAAATAGATGACGTGCGCGAACAAGTGATGGCTTTTATGCAGCAGCAAGGCGCTGATTTTTTTGGCAAAATGCAGAAAGAGACAGCAGACCAAATAGCGCTGGCCAGCCAGCAAGCCCGTCAGGCAGAAACCGACCGGTTAACAAATACCCATGATTACCGGGTAGGTAAACTATTATTGTCGCCATTACGCAAAATAAAAAAAATATTTCATGCCTGAGGTATCTGTCATCATCCCGAATTATAATCATAGCAAATACCTCAAACAGCGTATTGATAGTGTGCTTCAGCAAACCTATCAGGATTTTGAATTGATTATATTGGATGACTGTTCTACCGACAATAGCATATCCGTTATTGAATTTTACCGCAACCATCCTAAGGTAAAACATATCATTTACAACGAAAAAAATAGCGGCAGCACCTTTATACAATGGGAGCGGGGTACCCGTTTAGCTACCGGCCGGTGGCTTTGGATAGCCGAGAGCGATGACTACGCCGACCCTGCCTTTTTACAAGAGCTGGTTAAGCTTGCACAAAGTGACGATGATATCGGCATCGCTTTTTGCGGCTCGCATTGGGTAGACGCAGACGGAAATATTAAGGATGACCTTTCCCTTTATCACCAGTCATTCAAGCGCTTGGGGACGCTTGAGGTGGGGCGGGAGATGGTCAAGCATTGCACCATCCAAAATGCCAGTTCGTGCCTGTTTAATCGGCAGCTGTTTTTAAATAGTATCACTAATTTAAAAGTCTACCGGGCCTGCGGCGATTGGGTACTGTATGTACGTATGCTACAACACTGCAACCTGGCATTTACCGGTGTAAAGCTTAATTATTTCAGGTGGTACCATGCTAATATCAGCAATGCTGCCAAAGAAACCTTGTGGATAACCGAGGGTGTGGACATCCTGAGTAATATTGATACTAGTAAAGTATCATTTTCGCGTGAGCAATTTAAATGGATAATTAGTTTTTGGAGAAGTAAACTTAGCTCCCTGCCTGCAGCCGAAAAATTCAAAGCTATCATAAAGTTGCATCTGTTTGGATTTCGATATTGGCAAAGTAAGCTATTGTTTTAAATACCATAGTGATTTTAGATGTTTCAAACGTAAGCTATAATGTAATGCCTATTTTAGGTCAGCAACAAATCTTATCATTTTGAACAATTATCAATTTCACGACACCCTGGTGTTACGACATCCGGCATTTAGCTTTCAACAATTTACAGAGGAAAACCTGGCGGCTAAGCTTCAGGATAGCTTTTTTCGAAATGCTATTTATCTGTGTAGTCCTGTAGTTTTTGAGGCGTTACAGAAATGTGATTTCGACTACTTTAAGTTAAGCAAGAGGCTGAAAAATACGCTGTTTAAATACTTCAATCGCATGTGCTATAGGCCCACACCCTTTGCCTTGTGTGCGGCCGTCAGCACGGTAAAATGGGCTGATAACGCCGGTAGTCTGTCGGTAAATACAGCAAGCTTTAAGCCGCATGTAAAATTAAGCTATGTCAAGAGTATAGAGGTTGCTGCAAAAGTTTTGCAAACGGCGCACTCTCCGGCCAGGGTAAAACCGAATACTACAATGTACAAGGTGGGCAAACAGCTACGGTATATCAAAAACTCCCACGAAGATGCTGATAAGCTGTCTTTTTACATAGCTGCTGCTGATGCTACTAAGCTTCTGAATAGCGTTTTAAATTTTGTTCAGACACAATGCAACACAGAAGAGCTGATAGAGTTTATCGTAACAAAAACTAATTGTACTACGGCGGAGGCTAATGAGTATCTCGATGGCCTTTTAGCCGAGCAGGTTTTAGTTGACGCCGGAGCGCCGAATATAACGGGCGACGACTATTTGAATAAGCTGAGTAAATCAAAAGGCTCAACCATGCTCGATGACCAATATAGCATCCATAAAGATTTAAATCAAGTTACTGATGGCCATACGCTAAATAATTATTTAGGTAAACATAGCACTCACCTAATAAAAGATGACCTCTACGTTAACCTGGAAAGCAGGATTGAAAGCGGTAGCATTCACTCGAGGCATCAAAAAGCAATAGTAGGTGGTTTAAATTGTCTTGCAAAGCTTAACGAAGTGCGGTTGCCAAGAGGAATTAGCCAGTTTGTGCAGCAATTCAATAATAAGTTTGAGGGGCAGACTATCCCGCTGTTGCTGGCACTAGACCCGGAAGTGGGCGTTGGTTATATCGACCTTACCTCAAGCGGCGAATCATTAAACATTGCCGAAGCAGTTAATTGGCAAAAACAGAGTGTTGGCGCTGATAAGCTTAATTGGGGAAAGCTACAAAGCCTGATTCTTAAAAAGTGGATGGCAGGGGGGAAGTATAAACCCGTAATCCTTCACCCGGAAGATGTAAATACACTTGAACGCTCCGAGACCAATAATCTGCCATCTACATTATCTGTAATGTTCAGGCTGGCCGGTGAGAAAGTGCTTATTGAACAGGTGGCCGGCGTTACAGCTACATCGCTTATTGGCCGGTTTACACCGGTAAACGCTGAGATTGACGCTTTGGCTAAGGATGTGGCTTTGCTTGAAACAAATAACAATCCTGGTATCATCTACGCAGAAATCGTTCATACTTGCCATCAAAAAACGGCCAATATTGACAGGCGTAATCACATATACCCTTACGAAATTGTAATACTCACGCCGTCGCTAATAGATGAGGATTTCCAGATTCCATTATCGGATTTGTATGTTTCAGTGCAAAACAATGAGGTTGTGCTTTGGTCGGCAAAGTTCGGCAAAAAAGTAGTCCCGCGTTTAAGCTCGGCATTTAATTACCAACGGGACGATTTGGCGGCGTTTCGGTTTTTATGTGATTTGCAGCACGTAGGCGTGCAAACCAACTTTAATTTTGCCATCGAAAATCTTTATCTCGGACTAGATTTTTACCCCCGCGTTGAGTTTAAACAGGCTATACTTCAGCGTGCCCAGTGGCATCTCGATAAAACAGTTTTTGCCCCGATACTCCAGGAAAAAGACAAACAAAAGCGCTTCGATGCGTTTAGCCAAGTGCGATATCAGCTACAGCTTTGCCAATATATAGCCCTTACCCAGCACGACCACCAACTAATTTTTAACCTGGATAATCCCGTCGAAGTTGATTGTTTTTTGGAGACCATACAAAGCTTGGAAAAAGTGGTGGTTAAGGAGGTGCTCGCCGATAGCATCAGTAATCCTGTACTAATTAACGAAACAGGCGAGGGCGTAACGAGTCAGTTTATCGCGACGCTTTATCACAACAAGGCAGTTTATCAGCCTGAAACATTAAAGCTGCCCGTACAAAGAAAACAGTCCATTAGAAAATTCCATCCTGGAACAGAATGGTTATACTTTAAACTTTACAGTCATCATGCCAGAACTAATGAAATCATCGGTAATGTAATTTATAAAATAATCAAACAGGCTTTTAAAGGCGGGCTGATTACGCAGTGGTTTTATGCCCGGTACAACGACCCTGAGCACCACATCAGGTTTAGGGTAAAAGTGCGGTCTGGCAACCATCAACAAGTTATTGAAATATTTAATCAGATAGCTGGACCGTATCAAAAACGAGGGCTAATTAGTAACACAATAATTGATACCTACCATCGGGAATTAGAGCGGTACCCTAACATTGAGGCTTTCGAAAACATCTTTTCTCTCAGCAGCGATTGGGTGGCTTGTTACCTTAACAGTACATGGCAACAGCTGACACAAGAAGATTGCTTATCATTTGCTTTTTTAACAACACGAGACTTAATGCGTGCTGCCGGCTTTTCAAGTGATGAAAGAATTGATTATCTGAACGGCGTAGTTGACGCCTTTTTCAATGAATTTGACTATGTACCTGATCTCAAATATCAATTGGATTTGACATATAGAAAAAACAAAGCAATTTTAGCTGATTTCAAAGAAACACAGGTATTCTATAAAGCGTATAAAATCAGCAAAATAGCTAAAAAAAACAACGAAAATTTAACTCAGTATTTCTATCAAATCAAAACTGTGCCAATTAAGACCAGGTTCAAGCATCTTGCTGATATCATACACATGCACCTCAACCGCATTTTTGCAGACCAGCCTCGCGAGCAGGAGCTTACTCTGTATTATATGCTTCTGAAATATGAAAAAGCAAGCAGGTATACTAATCGAGCTCTATAAACAAGTCTACCGTATATTGATTGTCTGTTTGGGTTACTTTGAGATTATGTTTTTCGGGATAAGTATCGTTGAGCCTTGTGCGGGCATTTTGCATTCCAATTTCGAAGCCTTGTTTGTTTTTGGCTACCTGATTTACCTGATTGGTTGCTGAAAAATACAATTCGCTATCGTGTATCTTAATTTTGATTTCGGCCTGAAAATGCGTGTTTGTAATAATGCCATGTTTAAAAATATTTTCAACAAAAGTCAGTAAGATCAGCGGAATGATACGTTTACCGTCAGGGTCACCATCGATAATCAGGTTAACCTGCAGTTTTTCATCAAACCGAAGCTGATTAATAGCAATTACCGTTTCTATGTTTTCAACTTCCTTGGCTAATTCTACTTTGCCATCTCCGCCCAATTCTGTAAGTGAATAGCGCATCAGATCAGACAGCAGCATAATTCCTTCGGCAGTTTTCTCAGAAATGCTGTAAACCGAATTGTATAAAAAGTTTAAAGTATTGAAAAGCAGGTGCGGATTAATCTGAGATTGCAGATAGGCATTACGGGTTTTAAATAACTTTTTCTCGAGTTCTGCTTTCCTTTTGCTTTGAATAAGCTGACGGGTTCTGAGTTTACTGATCTTGTTACTGGTTTCCACCGAATGAGAAAAGAACCAGTATCCAAAGCTTAAGCATAACATGTAAAAGGCGCGATAACTTCCTAATAATAAAAAATGCTTGATAGAAGGAATGGGTCGAGATGTTCCCTGGAGTACTAAGATTTCATTGATGAGGTATTGAATTACAAAATAAAAAATAACAACTACTGCAATAAGCCAGCAGTAGGAAAATATTTTACTCTTGCTTCGGAAGCTGTACGCCAAACACCAGGCGTTGGTATAAAATA
>CAJYSL010000068.1 GCA_913777515.1 uncultured Mucilaginibacter sp. | reverse complement strand
AATCAAATATATAGGCTTCGGCACCCTCTACGTAACGGTTTTGGTCGGTGTCTTCGATACGTAAAACAAAAGTGCCGTTGTGTTTACGGGCAAACAGGTAATTAAACAATACCGTGCGTACACCACCGAGGTGCAAACCACCGGTAGGACTGGGCGCAAAACGTACCCTTACTTGTTGATTTGACGTGCAACAAATATAAGTTTAGTTAAGCAGTATGCCGATTGACCTACTGTCAAAAAAGAAATCCGGTTAAAATAATGCCTATAAATCAGGCTTGATGGCACCTTATCAGCACATAAAAGACGAGTTAAAATTTTTAATGACAATTAAATGAAACGGTGCTTTACCTTACGTTGTACATTTGCTTAACAGTGTTAAATGATTATACACTGTATAACGATGGCAAGTAAAGAACGCATAGCACGCTTAAAAGAAGAAACCAGGATTAATATTCTGGATGCTGCCCTGCAAATTGTAAAGCAAGAGGGTTGGCAGGCTTTGAGCTTACGCAAAATTGCAGATGCCATTGAATATACCGCCCCTATTATTTACGAATATTTTGCCAACAAGGAAGCAATACTACTGGAGCTTACCCGCAAAGGTTTTTTGTTGTTAGACCGCGAACTGCAAAAAGCAAAAGCCGAGCATCGCTCGCCGGCAAAACAGTTAGAGGCCATGTGGCTGGCTTACTGGAATTTTGCTTTTGATAATAAAGAACTGTACCAGGTGATGTTTGGGGTATCTACTAATTGTTGCTGCGAACTGGTGAACCAGCTGCCCGAGGCCGAACTGCCGTGGGATGCCTTTACCCCAGCTATTGGCGAATTGATGAAAATTGAAGACCTGGACTCGGACGTTATTTGTACTAAGTATTATACTTTTTGGTCGGTAGTACACGGTTTAATTTCTATCAATATTTTAGGCCGCAATTCTTCGGATGACATTAACCGTCAGGTACTGCGTGATGCTATCACAGGCATTATCAGGTCAATTACGCCGTAAATTTTTTTCGAATAAACTATACAGTGTTAAACTATTTAACACTGTTAAATATAAAAATTAAACAAATCTCAATATCATGAAAATAAAACCCGCCTGCCTTACGCATAAATTTAACACTGTTAAACAGTTTAATAACATTAAATCAACATTTTGGCAACTGGCCTCAGACAGCGCCCCGCTCATTAACCAAATCATCAAACTGCTTAATTATTAAACTATCCTATACCACACTTACACCCAATAACAACATCATGAAAAATCTCATTTTAGCCCTCAGTATTCTCACCCTATATAGTTGCAAACCCAAGCCCGAAGTTGCTCAGGCACCTCCGCCACCATTACTGCCGGTAGCCAGCATTGCCTCGGCCACCCAAACCACTCACCAGGAGTATCCGGCCTCGATAGAAGGTACCGTAAACGTAGAAGTACGCCCGCAGGTAAGCGGCGCGCTTGATAGGGTTTATGTAGACGAAGGCGCCTATGTTACTGCCGGTCAGCCTATATTTAAAATTAACGAACAACCGTTTCGGGCAGCCCTTAATAACGCTCTGGCCAGCTTACACGCTGCCGAAGCCGCACAAACCAACGCCCAGCTGGATGTTAATAAGCTAACACCGTTGGTAGCCAACAAAGTGGTGTCAGACTACCAGTTAAAGAATGCGCAGGCCGCGTACCAGGTGGCTAAAGCCAATGTAGAGTCGGCTAAAGCCAATGTATCTACTGCACGCATCAACTTAGGATATACTTTAATTAAGGCACCGGTTAGCGGTTATATCGGCCGCTTGCTTAAAAAACAAGGCAGCTTGGTAAGCCCGCAGGATGCGCAGGAACTTACCCAGCTGTCGGACGTGCATAACGTACATGTATATTTCTCACTGGGCGAAAAGGACTTTGTTCATTTTAAAGAGCAATATCCCGGTGAAACTTTAAAGGATAAATTGAAGCACCTGCCACCGGTAAATTTATTACTGGCTGATGGCAGCGCTTATGCCAAAACAGGCCATATTGATATGATTGACGGGCAGTTTGACAAAACTACCGGCGCCATTACTTTAAGGGCCAATTTTACAAACCCTAATGGCTTATTACGTTCGGGCAATACCGGTAAAATACGCCTGAGCCTGCAGCACAACAATGTGTTAGTGGTACCCGAATCGGCTACGCTGGAAATGCAGGATAAAGTTTTTGTATTTGCCCTGGCCGACAGCAACAAAGTAAAAAGAGTGCCTATTACCATTGGCGGCAAAAGCGGCGATAATTACCTGGTAACCGATGGCCTTAAAGCCGGCGACCAGATTGTGCTAAGCGGTGTTGACCACTTACAAGAAGGCGCTGTAATACGCCCCGATAAACCGGCCGATAAAATTGCAGCCGTTACTCAAAAATAACCCTCACACTAAACTTCAACGTCATGTTTCAAAAATTTATAGAAAGGCCCGTACTTTCTACCGTAATCTCTATTTTACTGGTGATTGTGGGTGTGCTGGGCCTGTTTAAACTGCCTTTGCAGCAGTTTCCGGATAT
>CAJYSL010000067.1 GCA_913777515.1 uncultured Mucilaginibacter sp. | reverse complement strand
TTTTCTTTTAGCTCTCAAAAACTGGGTCCTCGAGGTATTTTCGGTAATGTTTAAAATCTGTCCAATCTCTTCGTGGTCGTATCCCTCTAATAAATAGAGCGATAGCACCACCCGGTATCCTTCGGGCAAAAGTTTCATGGCTTCTTTAATCTGCTCTACCCGGTATTGTATATCCTCATCGTCACTCTCCTCCTCATCAGGTATATTTTCCAATTGTTCGCTTTCCATTTCTACCCATTCTAACCGGCGCTTGCGCAACAGGTTAATGGAGCGGTTAACTACTATTTGTTTAAGCCATAAACCAAAAGTGGTTTCCTGCCTGAAATCTTTCAACTTGTTAAAGGCATCTAAAAAAGATTCCTGCAGCACGTCCTGGGCCTCATCCACATTATTCAATATCCGAAACGCCACGTTTAACATGGCCTTCGAGTATAGGCGATACAATTCGTAGCAGGCTTTTTTACTTCCCTGCTTGCACTCAACCACCAGTTGATAATGCTTGTCTATGTATAAGGCTTCCAATCGTGATTAGCTTTCAAGTTACAAGACGCAGCATTTTGGGCAGCGTTGCACCAAGGCTAAAAAATTATGAATTATTTTTTAAGAAATAGTCAACCGCCTCAACGGCTGCATCATAGCGGGGTTGTCCCTGGCCCGAAATTACTACATAGCTAGCGTGTAAAGCTTGTAACTCACGGTGCCAAACGGCCATAAAATGTTCGCGCATGGTGGGAAAGTTGCGCAACGGGTCATCCTGCCAGGGCAGGTCAATGTTCAGGAGTAAATAAAAGTCGTAAGTATGTTCGGGCAGTTTTTCCAGCACTTCGGGCGGTGCCTGTCCAAACATCTGGTCGCTCCATATTTTAATGGTAATAAAGGTAGTATCGCAAATTAACAGGCGGTTGGCCTGCGGCAGCATTTCCTGTTCTAAAGCCAGCTGACCATGGTACATGTTTATCTCATCCTGCCAGGTACAGTCGCCGGTAAGCTTTTCGCAATACTCGCGGGCATACTCGGGTACCCAAACGGTTTGGTAATGTTTTGCCAGATAAGCAGACATAGCCGACTTACCCGTACTTTCGGGACCAACTACGGCTATTTTAATAATATCTTGCGGCATAAATCACTTCCGGCACTTACCGGTTGGGCAAATATAGCAAAGTACTATGGTGAGATTACACTTGTATGCCCGCTTTGTAATTTATTCTTCGCGGATGAGCTTATAAAACTCGTCGCGGTAGGTTTCGCCTATCGGGATGGCCTGGTCTTGTATGTAAATGGTATGTCCGTCAATCATACGTATCTGGTCGATAGACACGATGTAGGATTTATGCACTCTGAAGAACGGGGGCTTAGGCAATTGCTCTTCTAAATCGCGCAGGGTTTGGTAAGTTACCAGCCGCTGCCCGGGCGTAAATACGGAAACATAGTTTTTTAAACCTTCGATGTATAGCACATCGTCGTAGCTTACCTTTAAAAACTTGTTTTTGCTGTCGCCTTTTATAAACATATAGTCGGCTTCTGGAGCAGTCGCTGCAGCGGTTGGCGGCGGCGTTACTACCGACGGTGCTGCGGCCACAACAGGTTGCAATTGGTTATAGGCCTTTTGCGCCGCCTTTAAAAAACGGTCGAACGGGATGGGTTTGAGCAGGTAATCAATTACGTCATGCTCATAACCTTCTAAGGCATATTCGGGATAAGCAGTGGTTAATATTACTTTGCATTTACTGCCGCAAAGCTTCAAAAACTGGATGCCTGTTAAATCGGGCATTTGTATATCCAGAAAAACCAAATCTATACCGCCCTGCTGCACCAGCGAGAGCGCCTCAATGGCACTGGTTGTAGTGCCTACCAACGTTAAAAAAGGAACTTTACTAATGTAATCGGCAATAATTTTAACGGCGTAAGCTTCGTCATCAACAGCAAGGCAGCGAATCATGGAAGTAAAGATAAATTAAAACTGTCTACCAATATTAATATTAAAAACATACGGAAAATTTGCTTTGCCTGCAGGCGGCTCATCTCCCAGTCGTACAATGATAACACCATTATCGGTATTAACGTAGATAGCTTGCTGTAATATACCTATGGCCTCAAACTCGCTTGACGGCACTTGGATGTAATACATTTGTTGCCTGTTTTTACCAATTTTACTATCTAACTTTTGCTGTTGCTTGTAATTAACTGCCTGCACCGAATCCTTGAAAAAATTATATTTAGTAACGCCCCACCACTGGTTTTTATAACCTTTTTGCATCAGCGTATCCGGATGAGTTGTAGCCGTAGCCCAGTTTTTTGACAGTATCTCACGCCCCTGCCATTCGCCTTTGTGCAAATACAGCCGTCCGAGCTTTGCAAAATCAAGCGCGGTGGCATTCAGGCAGCAAGAAGCCTTAATGGTATGCTGGTCGTCTGTGCTCCAAATGGCATCGCTTTCCATCCCTAAAGGCTGCCATAGCCAATCCCGAAGTAAAACCTCTACTTTTTTGCCCGAAACATGCTCGAGTATGGCAGACAACAACTGAGTACAGATACTTTGATATTCAAACTTACCGCCCGGATTGGCTTTAAGCCTTAACCGATTTACCTGATTTTTTAATGACCGTCCGTAATAAAGTCTGGTGATTGAACCAAACATCGTTTCCTGATGCTCATCAAAATCGATGCTGGCACGCATATCCAGCACTTGCTGAATAGTCAGCATTTTTAACCGCTTGTCATTTTTATTCAGTTGCGGCAAATAGTTGACCACCGGTTCGTTGGTGGATTTAATTAACTGCTTATCTACTGCTATTCCTATTAAAGTGCCGATAAAAGACTTAGCAACAGAAAAGCTGGTATGAAGCGATGAAGCGCTTTGGTTTGTGTTATAGTACTCGTAAACAATGGTGTCACGTTTAATCACTACAAAGGCATTGGTGTTAGTATTAAGCAGAAGCGTGTCCAGCCGGTGTTTCAAATTTGCATATCCGGGGCTTTGAGTATTATATAAAAATGTGAAAGGTTTAGTTGATGCTGGAATAGTTACCGATTTAAACTTTTTAACATCATCTAAATCAGGCTGCCGCCATTTCAGGCCGCGTAAAGTGTAGCAACTGCTTGCGCAAAGGCATAGCAAAGCCATACAGCATAAGCTGTTCAGTTTTTTGAAAAGCATTTTTATAATGTGATGTTTAAGGTAGTCTTGTAGGTTTGTCCATTATCGGCAATCAACAACTCGTGGTGGTCGGGGTAAATTAATTCCAGTCGGCGGCGGATATTAGGCAAGCCTACACCGGTTGAATGGTCTTTTTGTCCGCGGCTTATCTGGTTGCTTACCGTAAACATCAGCCGGTTACCGGTTACTTTTAAACGGATGCGTATGGGTCGGCCGGGGTCGTTTACTACACCGTGTTTAAAAGCATTTTCTACAAACGGAACCAGCAGTAAGGCAGACACGCGTTTATCGGCAATGTCGCCTTCGGTTTTAAAATCCACAAAAAAGCTATCCTCAAACCGCAACTGATAAATGCTGATATAATTTTCAATATATTCTACCTCACGCTGCAGGTCAACATCACCACTGGCGCTTTCGGTCAGCATGTAACGCATCAGCTGCGAAAGCTTGATGACGGCATTACCCAACTTGTCCGACACGGGATAAGCCAGTGAGTAGATATAGTTTAAGGTGTTGTATAAAAAATGCGGATTAATCTGCGTTTTCAGAAAAGCCAGTTCGGCCTGTATTTTTTCTTCGCGTAATGATTTATTTTCCTGCTCTTTATAAATCGTACTAAATGCACTGTAAACAGCCAGACTTAAAATGACGGCCGAACTACCCCAATAAAAATTATCAAGTGTATATGACAGGATTGTGTGTCCGTAATAATTGTGATGGCCGAAAACATATAAAAAGACAACTTCTTCTATCAAATAACGGAGGGCAACAAAACCGAGCAGTGCAGCAACAATGCCACCGGCCAACTGAAACGGCTTTTTTTTGTATAAAAACTTAGGGTAAACCCATAGGTAGCAAAAGTAAAATTCGGTTAGTTGAAGCCCCCACATACTATAGTTGTATATAGAAATAGATTTACCACGCGATTGTAGAAGGTACCCGACAACCAAGTAGAGAATATATAACAGCCAACCGGCTATGTGATATAAGATTTCCTTTTTCCGCATAATGGATAAAAGTAGGGTAAAACCTGCAACCCAGTAAAAATTTTATACCAACCCCCTGTTTTTTACTCCCAACTCCGCAAATTGGCTATTTCGGGCTATTCGTTTACCATTATTGTCTTCGGATAATAAAAACCGGCGTTGGTATCATAATATTTAAGAGGCGTTTTTGCTGCTGCACCTTTGGAGCATCAACAAAAAGACATGAAAACTACGCTCGCCTCCTTATTATTATTCTTTATCGGGTTCACCGCCTTTGCACAAACCGTAACTATAAACGGCCGTGTTACCGACGCGCAGCAACAGCCGCTGCCCGGCGCTACCGTGGTGTTGCTACACTTGCCCGACTCGGCCCAGGTAAGCGCACAGGCAGCCAACAACAATGGCGCTTACAGCTTTACCCAACCCGCTGCCGGTAACTATATAGTAAAAGCGGCCATGGTAAGCTTTGCTACAACTTACAGCAAGCCCTTTACAGTAAGCGGCGTAGAGGTTGAGTTACCTGCCATCGTCCTCAGTCAGCAAAAAAATACATTGAAAGAAGTTACTGTTGCGGCTACCACACCTCAGTTACAGCAAAAGAGCGACCGACTGGTGGTGAATGTTGAAAAAATGAACACTACCGGCGATAACGCTTTGGACGTGATTAAAAAAGCACCCGGTATCCGCTTAGATAAAGACGATAACATTTTATACCGCAACAATGCAGGCGTGGTAGTGATGATTGATGGCCGCCGTACATACATGAGTGGCACCGAGCTGAGCAATTACCTGAAATCGTTACCGGGCAATACTGTAAGCAAAGTTGAATTGATCCCTAATCCGCCGGGCAATTATGACGCGGAAGGTACAGCGGGCGTAGTTAACATCATCATGAAACGCAATAAAGTACAAGGCTACAATGGTTCGGCCAACGCGAATGTGGCTTATGGCACATACGGCAAGGTTTATGGCGGGTTTAACCTAAACTACAATACCGGCAAGGTGAGTACGTTTGCCAGAATAAACTCCGGTTATTTCGACTCTTATAATAAACTTACGCTGAGCCGTCAGATTGGCAGCGAGGTTTATAATCAGTACAATTACTGGCACCCAAAAACTACGGCTACTGGTTATAGCGCCGGCGCTGATTATTACATCAGCAATAAACATACGTTAGGCTTTTTGTTTAAAGGTTACAACTCGCCGCTCACTGCCGATGTAACCAGCCAGTCGTACACCATAAACAGCCTGGGCCAGCAAACCGGTAGCGTAACCGGTAACAACCCGCGCAAAGCGGATAATAATACTTATAACTTTAATTTGAACTATAGCTATGCTATTGACACTTTAGGCCAAAAGTTAAGCGTAGATGCTGATTACGTACACAGCACATCAACAAATAACCAACAATATACCAATACGTATTTTGACGGCCAGGGCAACCAAACCGGTAACCCCATACAGTTGCGCAATGCTATGCCGGTTAATTATAACATACAATCTATTAAAGCTGATTATACCTACCCTTTTGCCAAAGGCTGGATATTTGAAGCCGGATTGAAAAGCAGTATCGTCAACACCCAGAGCAATGTACAGTTCGACTCGTTAAAAACAGCGGGATGGATGCAAGACCCTAACCGCAGCAACAACTTTAAGTACGATGAAAACATTAACGCTGCTTATGCTACCCTTAACAGAACCATTGGCACCCAGTGGGAAGTAAAAGCCTGCCTGCGCACAGAGCAAACCATATCTACTGCTAACTCTATTACCCGTAACGAGATGGTTAAACGTAACTACTGGCAGCTATTTCCGAGTGCGTTTATCACTTATAAAATCACCCCGGTGCAGCAATTAAACGCCTCTTTCAGCCGCCGCATCAGCCGTCCGGGTTACAGCTCGCTAAATTCTGCCATTACTTACATCGACCCTTATACCGCTACACAAGGTAATCCTTACCTGCAGCCGTCTATTTCACAATCCTACGTGTTAAACTATACTTACAAAAGCTTCCAGGTGTTGAGCCTGAGCTACCTGAAAGTAAATGGCACTATTAACAATGTAATTGAGCAAAACGACCAAACCAAAGAGAGCATATCAAGGTCCCAGAATTTAGGCAGCACCAGCAGCTTCACCGCTACCAGCGC
>CAJYSL010000066.1 GCA_913777515.1 uncultured Mucilaginibacter sp. | reverse complement strand
TCAAGCTCTCGCGATGATTCTCGGCTGCAGAATTTTCGGGCTTGTCCTGCAGTTCTTCTACCTCGATGCCATACTTTTTGGCCAAAAACTTCAGCGCCTCGGGGTAGCTGAACTTTTCGTGCTCCATTAAAAAAGTAACGGCCGAACCACCTTTACCAGTAGAAAAATCCTTGAAAATGCCTTTAGCCGGAGATACCGTAAACGACGGTGTTTTTTCGTTGGCAAATGGTGATAAACCAATGTAATTGGCACCACGCTTTTTAAGCTGCACAAACTCGCCAATCACCTCCACAATGTCGGTGGCTTCCATTATACGGTCGATGGTGGCTTTAGTAATCATGCTTTAGAACAACGCTATTTTAGAACAGGATAACAAAAGTAGGTATTTGAGGCTGATACCCCTGTGTGTAAATTAATAAAATTTGCTCACTGTTTCAACCGGTTCATAATTACCGTATAGACATTTAAAATATTAGTTATGAAAAATTTTATACTAAGTTTATCAATTGCATCACTACTGACGTGTGCTTGCAAAAAAGAAAATTCAACACAACCTGAGCATGCTGTATCTGCAAAAAAAAACAATACAGACTGGGTTGCTAAAAATCCTTATACAGGATTTGTCAATCCTACTCTCAAAGACTCGGTTTTAATTATTGCACGTGTTGGCGAAGAAACTCTCGGAATTAAATTTAAAAGCAAGGGTGCAGGAACTTACTTGCAGCCTGAGGTTAACGCTTATTTTTATACTACTGTAGGCTTAGATGTTTTGGTAAGTGAATACAAACTAAGCAATACCGCTACAAATCAACTGATAATCACCAGTTATGATGAAGGCAAAAACACAATGAAAGGTAGCTTTAACCTTGCGTTCCAAAAAACCAGAGGCGATAGTAAATACTTTCCGGACAATATCGTTTTTACAAACGGCGTACTTCAGGCTCAAACACGTTAGGCGAATACCATTTACTGAACGGTTTAATAGTATGGTGATTGCCTCCTTACCTAATAAATTGTACTTTTGCCGCTGATAATTTAGTTAAGATAATGAGTAAGCACATCAAAATTAAAGCACTTTTGCAAACCGCACCAGCCGAGCAGGAAGTAAATGTTAAAGGATGGGTACGTACCTTTCGTAATAATCAGTTTATTGCTTTAAATGATGGCTCAACCAATAGCAACCTGCAGGTGGTGGTTGATTTTCAGAACACCGACGAGGCCTTGCTTAAACGCATCACCACCGGTGCGGCCATCAGCGCGACCGGTAAACTGATTGCCTCGTTAGGTAAAGGACAGACCGTTGAGGTAAAAGCCACTGAAATTGAAATTTTGGGCGATAGCGACCCCGAGAAATACCCGTTGCAGCCCAAAAAGCATAGCCTGGAATTTTTGCGCGAAATTGCCCACCTGCGTTTCCGTACCAATACCTTTGGTGCTATTTTCAGGGTGCGTAACAGCCTGTCATTCGCGGTACATCAGTTTTTTCAGGAAAGAGGCTTTGTATACCTGCATACCCCGGTTATTACTGCATCGGATGCCGAAGGTGCCGGCGAAGCATTTAAGGTAACCAACCTTGATTTATTGAACCCGCCTAAAACAGAAACAGGCGAGATTGACTATAAACAAGACTTTTTTGGACGAGCTACTAACTTAACCGTTTCCGGCCAATTAGAAGGCGAGTTGGGTGCTATGGCTTTAAGTGATATTTACACTTTTGGTCCTACTTTCCGCGCCGAAAACTCGAACACTACCCGCCACTTAGCCGAATTTTGGATGATAGAGCCCGAAATGGCTTTTTACGACCTGGAAGACAACATGGACCTGGCCGAAGGCTTGCTGAAATACGTTATTAAATATGCTTTGGAGCACAACCGCGAAGACATTGAGTTTTTGAGCCAGCGTTTACAGGAAGAAGAGAAAGGCAAACCGCAGCAAGAGCGCTCGGAAATGGCCTTGCTTGAGAAACTGCAGTTTTGTTTAGATAACAGCTTTGAGCGCCTTACCTACACCCAGGCCATTGATATTTTAAAGGATTCGACGCCAAATAAAAAGAAAAAATTCCAGTACCTGATTGAAGGCTGGGGAGCTGATTTACAATCGGAACACGAGCGTTACCTGGTTGAAAAGCACTTTAAAAAGCCGGTTATCCTGACAGATTACCCGAAAGAAATTAAATCATTTTACATGCGCCAGAACGACGACGGTAAAACCGTACGCGCCATGGACATCCTCTTCCCGGGTATCGGTGAAATTGTAGGCGGCTCACAACGTGAAGAACGTTTAGAGAAACTGGAGCAACGCATGGACGAAATAGGTATCCCGAAAGACGAATTATGGTGGTACCTGGACACCCGCCGTTTCGGCGCTTGTCCGCATAGCGGATTTGGTTTAGGCTTTGAGCGTTTGGTACTGTTTGTAACGGGCATGGGCAACATCCGCGATGTAATTCCATTCCCAAGATTCCCTAAAAACGCTGAGTTTTAATCTTTACATTTATAATAGACGAATTCATAGCAATCCCGGCAGTCAAAAACTACCGGGATTTTTTTATGACCAGTCATAGCCTCCGTAATCCTCAATAATTGATAAGAATAATACCGATATTGATTGATAAACGGCAGCATATGAAACAAGTAACAGTTGAAGATTTAGCAAAACAAATCAGCCTGCTTAAATGGTATGCAGCAGCAATAACCCTGGTAGTGATTGGCCTTATCGTGTTTATGCTAAAAACCGGGAACGGTAACGCCAAAGAGTTAACGGTAGAACGCATCAACATTGTTGAACAAGACGGCAAGCTACGTATGGTGCTGAGTAACCGCGCCCGGCAGCACCCCGGACGAATGGACAACCGTGATTTTCCGAAACGCGACCGCCCTGCCGGACTGATATTTTTTAACGATGAGGGCGATGAATGTGGTGGTTTAGGCTACAACGGAGATAAAAAAGAGGCGGCCATGTTTATGACCATGGACCAGTACAAAAACGACCAGATTATGGTTTGGAGCTACGACCAAAACAACATGCCCGGCCAGCAATATAAAAGCTATGGCTTTACGCTGAATGACCGTGACGACCTGCCATTTTCAAAGCAAATTCAATATTTTGACTCGCTAAAAAGATTAAAAGATACCGCTGCTTACAATGCCGGATTGAATAAGTACAAGGCAGCCGGTCATCTTGCCCAACGCATGTTTTTAGGCAAAAGCAAATCAGGCGATGTTGGTTTGTTTTTGGCCGATAGTAAAGGGCGGCCTCGTATCAAGATTTTTATTAACAACAAAAATCAGCCGGTAATTCAAACTTTAGATGAACAAGGAAAAATAGTCGAATAAAAACATCGATTTAAATTTCAGCAAAAAAGCCTGTTTACTTCTACAGCAAACAGGCTTTTTAACATACTCTTTTTTCTATTTCCTCTATTTAAACCTCAAATTCATCGTCACGATATTTGAGCTTAAATCGGTTGAGCGTACGTAGTGGCCATACCGCAACTCGAGCATGCTCAGGTGCTGCCAGCCGAAAACGCCTTTAGGTGGCGTGATGCGGAAACCGGCTCCAAAAAAGCTGCTATGTAAATCGGCCAAATCGTAATCGCTGGTGTAATAAGCAGCATTAGGATTGTGCTGACCATACGGCGCAAAGTAACGGGTGCCTTGCTGTGTATTGTACCGGTAAAACGGACTCACCGACACAAAAGAGGTTAGCTTGATGGGTACCTCAACCTCGGCCGTGTGCGCCCTGATGCCCCAGTTATCCATGTAATAGCGATAATAGGTACGAATAATATAGTGGTCGTCCAGGAAGTAATTAAAACGTGCCGCAATAGGTAACTTGTATCGCTGCCCCGGTAGCGTTTCTGCACGTAAAGAACCATCAGTAAAGTAATCGCGCTGGTAACGGGTAGAGAGCAAGCCGTGCTGATATGATGGCTCAATAGCCAGCAAGGCCTGCAAACGGGTACTGATGACCTGCGATACCGAAAACGCTGCACTGAATGAGTTTCGGGGCGCTGACTCTTCCGGCCCGTGTTTTAAATTAGTTGTGGTTCCGTAGGCGGCTGCCCGTAGTTCAATAGGCAATATCACTTTCCAGGTATCTAAAAAGGCTTGTAAACGCATGTCAAACTGCGTATTTTTATTTTTAGATAACCGGGTTAGATTAAATGCAGCACCAAACGACTGGTAATCATATTCGTGCGAGTATGAGCCGGTAAATCCATAGGCATTACCGGTTTGCTCGTTGCTATGTGTCCAGTTTAATGATGGATAAATCCGGGTATCAGCTTTTGAGGCTGAGGAGATGGTTGACGGGTCTATCTTATCAGACGATGCAGATGAATAGTGGTCTACCCCTAACTCAAAAATATAGGTATTACGGCGGCCACGCTTGTTATAGTTAGATAATTGTACATCAAGCGTGTTGGCAAAGTCGGTTAATAACTCGGTACCTATACCACCTGTTACTGCCGAGTGGTTACCATTTTGATGATAATAAGCCGAAACCAGGTTCACCTCATCTAAAGTAAGCTTTCTGGAATGATAAGCCGTGTTGGTCGTATCGGCAGTAGCGGGTACCGAAGCGGCTACCTGGGCATGCGATGCCAGGATGCCCATATAAAAAAAGGCTACGTTTAAATATAACTTTTTCATTGCCCAGCCTGCTATTAGTTACAACCGCATCCACCACCGCTTTTACCGCCGTTAGCACCCGATGCTCCTTCGCGGTAAAGCTGAAAACTTTGCTCAAACTTTTGCGCAGTACGCGCACGTAATTCCATTTCAGAATCATTGAGCCTGTTTTTTTGGTAAGGCTTTACCGACATGCACGAGGCCAATAAACTGCATCCTACTGCAGCTAAGGTCAGTAATGTATAGTTTTGATGTGCTTTTTTCATTTGTTTAATGATGCAGATTTATATTTTTTGATGTGTATAAACGGTCCTGGTCATCTATAACCAGGCAGGCTACGCCTTTAAGCTGATTTATCAGACCAAGCCCTACTTTTACGCCCATTACCGTAACGGGTGTGGCCAGCGCATCAGCCAGTTCGGCGCTTGGGCAAATAATGCTTACGCTTTTAATGCCCGTTACCGGCAGGCCGGTTTTAGGGTCAATCGTATGCGAGTATCGCTTGCCATCAATCATGGCAAACTTCTCGTAATTACCCGAGGTGGCTATAGCCGTGTTACTGATGTTTAGTTTAGAAAAATAAGGCACCTGGCGGTTAGGGTCGGCAATGGCCACCGTCCAGGGTTTGCCATCGGGTTGCGTGCCCCAGGTAACCAGGTCGCCGGCTGCATTTACAATGCCGCTTTTTACACCGGCTTTTTGCAGCAGCAGTTTAGCCCGGTCGGCCGCATAACCTTTACCAATACCACCGAAACCGATACGCATACCCGGTTCTTTTAAAAACACCGTTTGGTTAGGCCGGTCTAAAACAATGTTTTGATAATTAATCAGCCTTACCGATTCCCTGGCTACATCAGCATCCGGCAATTGCTTCATGCTGGTATCAAAGTTCCACAAGCTTTTATCTATTGAGCCGTAAGTAATATCAAAAGCCCCCTGGGTAATGTGCGATATTTTTATCGACCGTTCAATGAGCTCAAACACCTCAAGGTCTACCTGTACCGGGGTAATGCCGGCGCTTTGATTAACCTGGTTGGTTTGGCTGTCGTCTTTAAACGTGGTGAGCAGGGCCTCTATTCGTTGTATTTCGGTAATAGCTTCGCCAATACGGCTTTGTGCCCAGGCTTCGTCATCACTAACTACGGTAATTTCAAAATGGTTACCCATCAAGCGCAATCCGCGTTTAAAGGCAGCTAAACCGCCTAGAGCAATGCCATTACTTACCATGCTCAAACGCTTTAATTTGCGATACAAATTGAGCGGTTGTTACATTAGGATAGCCATCCCAGCTTTTAAGCACTTTGCCGTTTTCGTCTAACAGCAGCGTGAATGGAAATTTGCCTTCGGCATTATACTTGTCGGCCAGTGCTTCGTTCCTTTTAATTTGGTCTTTAGCTAACTGGTTCTTTTTTTGCCTCGGAAAATCGGCCCGCACCAGCACCAGATGGTCTTGGGCATAATTATCAAATTCTGTTGTTTCCAGAATTTCTTTACGCAAGCGGATACATGGCCCGCACCAGTCAGACCCCGAAAAGTTAACAAGTATCATTTTATGGCTTTGACGGGCCTGCTGCTGGGCCTCGTTAAAATCGCCCGACCAGGCAACGCCTGTCAGCAAAAACAAACTAAGCAATAATAATTTCATGTTATGTTATTTAAGAGTAAACCCTTAACGATGAACCGGTAAGCGTAGTATTGTAAACCTTTAAAGATTTTGAAGCCGGGCCATTTAAAACCGAACCCGAATTAGAAAAAGACGCACCATGATTGGTGCAATAAAAGCGGCTGTTACCACCCTGGTAAATGAGGGTATAACTTTCGTGCGTACACGAGCTTTGTACCGCAATGTAAGCCCCGGCCGTGGTACGTGCCACAATAACACCATTACTTACCAGGTAACCACCATTTGATTGCAATGCGGAGTTGGCTGATGCCGTAAGGTCGAGGGTAAAATCTACGTTTGACGGGCCGGATACACCGCCAGAACTGCTTGAATCTTTTTTACAAGCCTCGCAGCTAACGATAGCTAACGCGGCAGTGCTTACACCGATGGAGTCTAAAAATTCTTTCCTTGTCATAGCTAAATTTAATTAATTACGCTGTGCCATAATTGCTTGTATCGACAAAGACCCGTATTGTACCGATAAATGCTTATCGCCTCAATCCCTGTCACTTTGCCGGCATCCGAAAGTAATTATCGAAGCCAATGTTGGAGAAAATCTGAAGTTTTTATGATTAATCACCTTCACCCGAATTTTTCATGGAAGAAAGAATAGCAAATGCCCCTTTGGTGACAAAAGTTTTGTTTTTGTAAGATGGGTCGGCAAACTTCACCTCGTTCCATCCGTCCTGTTTGGTACCTATGGTTACCGGAACCATACTGAACCTAGTCTGCTTTTTTTGCGGCCCGGCAATAAAGGCGTAATCTTTACCTTCGTAATTCACAATAGCCTCATCGCTTAAGGCCGGCGTTGTATGCGGTCTGGTACGGATGGCAGCCTGCAAAAACATATTAGGCAGCAAATTACGGTCGGCTTTTAAAAAATGGCAATGCACCATTACGCTGTGTGTGGTATCAAGCATGCGGCCAATTAGTATCACTTTGCCGGGGTAAACTTTATCCGGCATGCTCGGCAGAGAGATAGACACGCTGCTGCCGATTTTTATTTTAGGTACATCCTGCTCAAAAACTGTTAATGCTGCATGAATATCATCCGTGCTTACCAACTCCATCAAAATATCTGACGGATTAACGTACTTGCCTACATTCACAAAAACCTGCGATACGAAGCCCGAAATAGGCGCCGTGATATTGATAACCGAACGGATATTACCAGCATTAAGCGTAGCCGGATTGATGCTTAACAGCCTCAGCTTTTGGGCCAGCCCTGCCGCCTGTGCCTGCTCGCCGCTGTAATCGGCCTGTGTTTGCTGGTATAGTTTGAGCGGACTGGCCTGTTGCCTGCTCAGTTCGCGCTGCCGGTCAAGTTCCTGCCTCAAAAAAGCCATACGGCTTACCGCAGTAAGATAATCCTGCTGAATAGTCACATAATCCTGGTTTTGGATTTGGGCAATTACCTGCCCCCGGCTCACCGGCTGCCCTGGCAGCATGGTAGTGCGCTTTAAAAACCCACCCATCGGTACGTTAACCGATACGATGTTTTGAGGCGGCACATCTACCTTACCATTTACATGTATATCAGTAACCAGTTCGTGCTCGGGTAATTTACCGGTATCTATCCCGCCGTTTTGATATTGTTGCGGCGTAAAGGTGATACTGTTACCGGCAGATTTTTTTTGGCTGGGTTGCTCGGCATCCTTTTTTTCATCTTTTTTGCTGCCGCAGCCGGCCAGTACCGCTAACAGCAATATATACGTGCAGATATGCGTAATTTTCATGGCTTTCCTAATTCGTTTTGGTAATACCAAAGGGTGTTTACACTTTGATTTAATTGCAGCAGCGCATCCAGCCGCTCGTTGCGTAACTGCACGGCCTGTGCGTAAAAATTAGCCCACTCCAGGTAACTGATGCCGCCGTTTTTAAATGATAATGTTGCGGTGCGTAATAACTCATTGGCTTGCTGGGCCGCTGTATTTTCGTAATAACTCAACGCCTGCAACTGCTGTGCATAGCGTTGGTAAGCCTGCTTCCATTGCCCTAACCACTCTACCTGCTTACCCGAGTAATTAAAAGCGGCTGCCTTTTGCTGAAAAGATGCCGCCCGTATAGCAGCACGGTAAGGCTTAAAAAACAACGGAACATTTACACCAACCAGATAAGATGAAAACCTGTCGGCACGGGTTAGGCTATTATTACTATTGGTAGGGTCAACACCCACAAAGGTTTGATTATTATACCCTAAAGTTACCTCGGGCAGGGCACGACTCCTGGCAGTGCGGATGCGTAAATCGCTTACTACGACTTGCTGTTTTGCCTGCCTTACCTCGGGGTGCTGCAACGCGGCTGCCGAGTCGGGCAATAAAGCAGCGTACCATTTTGGCGGACTAACATCCTGGGTCAGGTATAAATCGGTGGTATTGAGCAATACCTGCCAGCGATTTTGCAACACCCTGATTTCGGTTTCGGTTTGGCGGCGCTGATTTTTCAGCATCCCGGCCTTAGCCTCGGCACTAGTTAAATTTATGCGTGATGATTCGCCCAGTTTAAACCGCAACTGCTCCAGCCTGATAACCTCATGATAAACCGAATCTTCGCTATCGAGCAATTTAAGTTTGGCCAAGTTGGTAGCAATCTGCAAATAAATATCCCTTACGTGGAAAGCCACCTGGTTTTTTATAATGTCTTCCTGCACGGCAGTCAGGCTGCTTTCGGCTTTTAAAAGATTACGTAACGAGGTGTAATAAAAAGGTAAATTAATGGTTTGCAACGCCCCTATCCTATCATCGGTATATGGGCTGTTTAACCGGCCAATATCATAGCTTACCTGCGTTTTGGGCAAGTCGAACGCCGTACCAATGTTAGCCCGCGAGGCCTGTGTTTGATTTTGCGCCGCCCTTAAGTAATTATTGCCTGCAATAGCCTGGTTGACTACTGTTACAGCGCTTACCGGCTTACCCGCCGGCGCCTGCGCGCTGGCCAATTGAAAAGAGAATAACAATAAAATAACACCTGCGGCCTGTTTCAAACCATCACCACCAGAAGATTCGGGCTTTTCCGGTTTTTGGGCGGCAAACTGGCGGTATAGTGCCGGTAGTACTACCAGGGTTAACAGTGTTGCTGTAATTAAACCGCCTATCACCACGGTAGCTAATGGCCGTTGTACCTCGGCACCGGCGTGAGTAGATACCGCCATGGGTAAAAAGCCCAGTGAAGCAACAGTGGCCGTCATCAATACCGGACGCAGGCGATTATCGGTACCTTTGCGGATGCGTTCTTCAACATCATTCTCCCCTTCTTTTTTCAGGCGATTAAATTCGCTGATGAGAACGATACCATTTAATACTGCCACCCCGAACAAGGCAATGAAGCCTACACCGGCCGAAATACTAAAATCCATTCCGCGCAGCCATAAAGCAAACACCCCACCAGTGGCTGATAGTGGTATAGCCGAAAATACAATCAAAGCTTCGCGTAATTGCCCAAAGGCGAAAAACAACAGGATAAATATGATAAACAGCGCCGCCGGAACTGCAATCGCTAATCTGCTTTTGGCCGAGTTAAGATTTTCGAACTGGCCGCCGTAATCAAAACGGTAAGCCGGCGGTAATTTCATTTTTTGTTGTACCTGTTGCTGCAAATCTTTAACCACGCTTTGCACATCTCGGCCACGCACATTAAACGAAACAGAAATACGGCGTTGCCCATCATCGCGCTGTATCTGGTTAGGCCCGTCTTTTATACCGATGGTGGCCAATTGCTGCAAGGGCACCTGCATACCGCCCGGTGTATTTACCTGCAACTGACCAATATTATTAAGGTTGGAACGGGCTGAGTCGGCCAAGCGCACTACCACGTCAAACTGCCTTTCGCCCTCATAAACGTTACCAGCCTTTTGCCCGGCAAATACCGCATTGATGATGTGATTTACCTGGCTGATGTTGACATTGTATTGCGCCATTTTGGAGCGGTTATAATGAATAACCATTTGCGGCAGCCCCACTACTTTTTCGGGAGTTACATCGACCGCACCCTTAATATGGCTAATGATGCTTGTCAGCTTGCTTGACAACTTCGACAATTGCTGCAAATCATCCCCAAATATCTTGACCACCACATCCTGCTTCGAGCCCGAAATCAGTTCGTTAAAGCGCATCTGTACCGGGTATTCCACACCTACATTAAGGCCCGGAATTTGGGCCAGCCGCTTGCTCATCGTATCTTGCAGGGTGGGATAATCGTGCGCAGTTTTCCAGTCCGACTTATCGTTTAGCGTCACAAAAATATCGCACTGCTCCAACGACATCGGGTCAGTTGGTATTTCGGCTGAGCCTACCCGGCAAGTTACCTGCTGCACTTCAGGAAATTTTTTCAGTTCGGCACTGGCCAGCTTCATTCCTTTAATGGTTTCGCTTAAAGAGGTACCCGGTAAAAAGCGGGCATCCAGCGCCAAATCGCCTTCTTCCAGTTGCGGTATAAACTCGCCACCCAAACCGTTAAACACCATATAGGCTAAACCACAAAGCACTAAACCTATCACCATAACAGTTTTAGGATAATGAATAGCCTTTAACAAAACAGGCTCATAGCGTTTGTGAATGGCCGCCATCAGTTTATCGGCAAAGCTTTTTTTATCCGACGGTTTGCGGTTAATAGTTAACGCCGTCATCATGGGTACGTAAGTAAGCGACAGGATAAAAGCTCCCACCAATGCAAAAGCAACCGTTTCGGCCATAGGCCTGAACATTTTACCCTCAATACCCTGCAAACTCAGGATAGGCATGTACACAATTAAGATAATAACCTGCCCAAAAATGGCAGCATTCATCAGCCTCGAGGTAGATTGCTTTACCTCTTCATCCACTTCATCTTTAGAAAATTCTTTATCGCCATTGGTACCAACTTTATCTTTAAAGCGGTGCATCACCCCTTCTACAATAATTACGGCTCCGTCCACTATCAAACCAAAATCAAGCGCACCCAGGCTCATTAAATTGGCCGAAACATGGAAGGCGTTCATCATTATCAAAGCAAACAGCATGGCCAGCGGTATAACGGACGCCACCACCAGGCCCGAGCGCAGGTTGCCTAAAAATATCACCAGCACAAAAACCACGATAAGTGCGCCTTCTATCAGGTTATGCTCAACAGTAGAGATAGCGTTGCCCACCATTTTGCTGCGCTGATAAAAAGGCATAATGGTAACGCCTTCGGGCAGGCGGGTTTTAATTTCTTCAACGCGCTCCTTTACTTTTTTAACCACGTCCATAGCATTGGCGCCTTTCAGCATCAGTACTACGGCACCGGCTACCTCGCCGTATTTGTTGTTTACCATGGCGCCAAAACGCAGGGCATCGCCTTCTTTTACATCGGCCACGTCAGATACCCGGAGCGGTATGCCATTTACGTTTTTTACGGGGATGTTGCGCAGGTCTTCGCCGGTTTGTGCCAAACCTTCGGTACGGATGTAGTAGGCGTTGGGGCCTTTTTCGATGTAGGCACCGCCCGTGTTTTCGTTGTTTTGCTGTACGGCGTTAAAAAGCTCGTCCAGCGTCACATTCATGGCCTTTAACCGCAAGGGGTTAACTACTACCTGGTATTGTTTAAGCTTACCGCCCAGGCTGCTTACATCGGCCACGCCGGGCACGCCTAACAATTGCCGGCGTACAATCCACTCCTGCATGGTACGCAGTTCTGTAAGGGTGTAACGGGTTTCGTAACCCGGCTTGGGCACCACATAATATTGGTAAACCTCGCCCAAACCGGTACTCACCGGCCCCATCTCCGGTTCGCCAATAGATGGCGGAATAATTCCTTTTAACTGGCTCAAACGCTCGCTTACTTGCTGCCGGGCCAGATAAATATCTACATCATCATCAAAAACAACGGTAACATTTGATAAGCCAAAACGTGAGATAGAACGCATCTCCTTTAACTTAGGCAACGAAGCCATTACCCGCTCGGCCGGGGCGGTAATCAGCCTTTCTACTTCGGGCGCAGCAAGCGATGGCGATACGGTAATCACCAACACCTGGTTACTGGTAATATCGGGCACGGCATCTACCGGTAAACGGGATGCCGAGTAAATACCCGCTGCAATAAGCAGCAGCACCATTAAACCAACAATGAGTTTGTTTTTTACAGAGAACGCTATTATGCTGTCAATCATAGCAGTGGTCCGTCGAGAACGTGAGCTGAAAATATTTGTTTGAGGTTACAACTATGCCGACTGCTTATTTACCGCCACCGTTAATCATGTCTGATACGATGCCGGGGCTTTGCTTACGCTCGGCCAGTATAACACCGGCCACATGCACGATAATAAACGCAATAACCAGGTACATACAAAACCCGTGAAACTCCTGTATGGGGTGCGATACGGTCCTTGCTAAACCTAAATCGTGTTTAAAATACAGGATAAGTCCGGTAGCCCCCATTAAAATGAGCACGAGGTAAAAAGCGAAATACAATAGCTTTACTACTAGCTCATGGCGGGCCAACCGGGCTTCTTCGCCACCGTTGTTTAACGCTAAACGGGCTACATTTACTTTGCGGAACAGCGACTGTGATGTTGGGCTTATTATTTCGTAAATAATGCGCCAAAGCAGCAGGGCCACCAGCACAAAACCAATGTAAGCATGCACATCCCAAACTTTATCTTCCAGTTCGTGCCCTATTTGATTGGCTACATCGCTCGATATATTTAAACCACTCTTCGCTCCCTGTTCGGCAATAACGGCACCGGTTACCCTTTTATCGGTTATGGTACTATTGAGCAATACCGTAACCAGTGAACCAGTGATGACCAGCGCATTAAGCCAATGCCATAATCTGATAGAAAGCGAATATTTCCGGGTTTCGGATGGTTGAAGTGGGTTTTGTTTTACAGGTTCGATGATGGCCATAATAATTGAATAGGAAGAAATTATGAAATAAAAGTAAGGAGTGAGTTTGAAGAAAGTTTGAAGATGTAATGCTATCTTACAACATCAACAGATTATCTTCAACATTTCTTTCTAATTTTCGAAAATGAAAATCCTGATTGTAGAAGATGAGCCCGATTTATCCTCGGCGATAAAGGATTACCTGACTTCGGAAGGTAATTTATGTGAGACGGCAGCGACGTACGAAACGGCCTACCAAAAAATTTCGTTGTACAGCTACGACTGCATTCTGTTGGATTTAATGCTGCCTGACGGCGACGGTTTGAAGCTTTTGAAATACCTGAAATCGTTACAAAAAACAGAGGGGGTGGTGATTATATCGGCCCGCAACGCCCTCGACGACCGCATTACCGGCTTAAACCTTGGCGCGGATGATTACCTGATTAAACCTTTTCACCTGTCGGAATTAAACGCCCGGATTGCGGCCATCATCAGGCGTAAAAATAACCAGCTCTCCAACGTACTCAGCTTTAACGAGATTGGGGTTGATTTAAATGCCAAAACCATATCGGTAAACGGGCAGGAAATGCATTTTACCCGCAAGGAGTACGACCTGTTGCTTTACTTTATTTATAACAAGGGTAAAGCCATATCCAAAAGCGCTGCAGCCGAACACCTGTGGGGCGATGATGCCGACATGGCCGACAGTTTTGATTTTATTTACACCCACATCAAAAATATCCGTAAAAAATTGTCGGATGCCGGCGCTAAAGATTACTTTCATTCAGTTTATGGCGTGGGGTACCGATTTTCTGACGTATGAACTTATTTGCAAAATATAACCGCATCCTGTTACTGGTACTGCTTACCGGGCTAGTAGCTGTAGGCATTCTTTTTTACCAGGCGCTCACTTACACACTCAACGGAAAGATTGATGAAAACCTGACCGAGGAACTGATGGAGGTGAATGACTATGCACATGTTAAAAACATTGCCCCTGCCCCGCCAGACGAGCCAAACCTTATCATTGAATATAAAAAGGCTATTAAGGCCACAAAACAACACCAATCAGGTGATACTACCTTTTATAATCCTAAGAAAAAAGTAAACGAATATGCCCGGTACCTGAAAGCGGATGTGGTTATACAGGGTCAGCCTTTGCATGTTTTGATATTAAACTCTAAAGCGGAACAGGCCCGTCAGGTTCAGCTTATTTTTTGGGCCATTATTATCCCGGTTATTTTTTTATGCGGATTGCTGGCCTTGCTTAACCGCTACCTGCTATTAAAACTTTGGTCGCCGTTTTATCAGGTACTAAAGCAGATTAAAGGTTTCAACGTCAAACATGGTAACTATGCGGTTGTTGACACCGACATCAGCGAATTTAAACAGCTGAACGAGGCCATAAAGCAAATGACGGTACAGATTGAGGATGATTTTAAAGAAATAAAGTTATTTACCGAAAATGCCTCACACGAGATGATGACCCCGATTGCTATCATCAATTCTAAGTTGGATACCTTGCTGCAATCGCACACGCTTGCCGAAAACGATAGCCAAGCCCTGCTTGATTTGTATAAAGCCACCACCCGGCTCAATAAAATCAATCAATCATTACTGCTGCTGGTTAAAATTGACCATAATTTGTTAGGCGAAAAAGAGGAACTTAACCCGGCTGAGTTGATTAAGCAGAAGATAGATAATTTCCAGGAGTTGATTTCGCAGCGCAGCATTAAGGTGTACTGTAGTTTTGACGGCACCACCATTTCGGGTAATAAATACCAGTTTGACATTTTGCTCAACAACCTGTTTAGCAATGCCATACGACACAACAAACCCGGTGGCGAAATACACATCAGCGTTAAGAACGGATTGTTAAATTTCGAGAACACAGGTAACACCCATGCCCTATCAGAAAGCCAGATTTTTGAAAGGTTTTACAAAGACCCGCAGTCGGACGGTGTAGGTTTGGGCCTGGCCATTTTGAAGCAGATTTGCATCAAACAAGGATATTCGTTACGTTACTATTTCCGCCTGCCGATGCACGGTTTTGAATTACAACTGGGACACTGATTACAAAGCCGTTTAACTGATATGAGTACCAAACAGGTGGCCGATTAGTGCGGTAGTGGCCATGGCAATGGTACCCCAAAAACAAATTTTGGCCATGCTTTTTATGATGGGCGCACCGCCTGCTTTAGCCGCCACTGCACCTAAAAACATTAAAAAAACAATAGAACAGCCATATTGCCAAAATACCATGGCTTTTATTGGTGCAAATATTGATACTGCCAACGGTAATAATGCCCCAAATAAAAACGAAGCAAACGATGCCATGGCTGCCTGAAATGGTTTAGCTGCAGATATTTCGGTCATGCCCAACTCGTCGCGCAAGTGCGTTTCAAGGGCGTTATGTTTAGTTAGGGCAACGGCTACTTCGCGAGCCAGGTCATCGTTGAGTCCGCGGTTTTTATAAATAGCTATAATCTCCTCCAACTCCTGTTCGGGCATCTCCTCTAATTCAGACTTTTCGCGGGCAACATCTGCCTTTTCGGTATCTTCCTGAGAAGATACCGAAACGTATTCACCGGCCGCCATCGACATGGCACCAGCTATCAGTCCAGACAACGCAGTTAAAATAATAGTATCTCTTACTGCTGTAGCCGCGGCTACCCCAATCACCAAACTTGTTGTAGACAAAATACCGTCATTAGCCCCTAACACGCCGGCCCTGAGCCAGCCAACACGGTTGATGTAATGTTTTTCATTGTTCATCTGCCTGGTAGTGGCATCAGCATTTGTCATGGCGGGTAAGTATTAAGAGTAACTTTATTTACAGTGACTTAACTGCATCAACTTACTCATTGTTCTTTTGAATGCTTATTTAGAAATATTAAAAAATATTTAACTTTTAGTGTAACGTTTCGGCAATCTATTGCATCTTGTATAAAATTAACTGAACCTCGCATCATGAAAAAACTACTCGCCTCCGCAGTACTGGGCTTGAGCTTTTTTGCAGCATCGGCCCAGCAAAAACCTCTATCGGCGCCTATACAACTCTTTAAAGGCTACACGGCTCAACTGGAAAAAGACCGCCAGGAAGCCTCGAACCACAGAGAATATTTACGCGCTGACACCCTACTTAAACAGTGGGTGGGTAAATACAGCGTATTACCCGATAGCGTTAAAACCTATTTTAAGGGTTGGGAGCCCGGCATGTATTACAACATTGCCTGTTACGAAGCCTTACAGGGCAAAAAAGAGGCCGCATTAGGTTCGTTCGAAAAATGTGTGCAATTAGGTTACAGCAACTATGACAATACCATTGCCGACACCGACCTGGAAAGCCTACATAAAGAAAAACGATATTTAACCGCACTGCAAACTTTACGCGAACGTGGCGACAAAGGCTACGTCCTGCGTCAGTCGGGCGCTTATGACCGTAAGGTTAATAAAGAAATCCCGGCATTTACCTACCAAGAAGCCAGCTCACCGGAACTGATAGCTTTTAAAACCAAATACAATCTGGACTCTGTTGCAGGTAAAGGCGATGAGATAAGCCGGATGAAAAATTTGTTATTTTGGGTACACAACGCCGTAAGGCACGATGGCAGCTCAAACAATCCGCCATCAAAAAACGGAACGGATTTAATTGAGATTTGCAAAAAAGAAGGCCGCGGTGTAAACTGCCGAATGATGGCTACTATTTTAAAAGACGCTTACCAGGCCGAAGGCTTTAAGGCCCGTATGGTTACCTGTTTGCCAAAAGACACCCTGGATAACGATTGCCATGTGATTAACATAGTATGGTCTGACAACCTGAATAAATGGGTATGGATGGACCCTACCTTTAATGCCTACGTGGCCGACAAAAATGGCAACTTGTTAAGTATTGAAGAAGTAAGAACAAAATTACATGCCGACAAGCTAAATGATTTGGTACTGAATAACGACGCCAACTGGAACAATAAAAACAAGCAAACTAAAGAATATTACTTAGGCTACTATATGTCTAAAAACCTGTACTGGCTGCAATGCTCTGCTAAAAGCGAGTGGAATATTGAAACCCGGACACCTAATAAAGGAATTGTTGACTATGTAAACCTTTATCCGGGCGGTTATAATACCATTAAAGCGGCTAAAGTAAGCAACCGCTATATGACGTCTTATGCTACCAATAACCCACAACTGTTTTGGCAAAAACCGGTGGTAGTTAAGGATAATAAATTGGCC
>CAJYSL010000065.1 GCA_913777515.1 uncultured Mucilaginibacter sp. | reverse complement strand
ATGTATTTGGGTTTCTCTACTCTATGCAATTATCCTTACGCCGGGTATCAACAATGTAAATTATTTTCCAGCCTTCGGCCGTTTTCATCAGCTGAAATACGTCAACGCCGCAATGGCTAAAGGTACTGCCGACATAAAACTTGTAAGGCGCCCAAACACTCGCCATCAGGCCATCAATTTTAACATCGGTAATAACGATACGCTCGTCGTAAACCTCTTTGTGCGGTGTGCCTACCGATTTAATAAAGGCAGCCGCTTTTTCGGTAACCAAGCCAACACTGCCGTCGCGCTTGTTCATCACGCTTTGTAAAATCATCTCCGGCGCAAAAACCGATTTCAGTAAAACAGTATCGCTGGTGCGCATGGCCGTAAACAGGTTATTTATCACTTTTTTAACGGCCTCCTGCTCAGCCGACTGGGCAAATACTGTCGGAACAAACAGGACGCACACTATGAGCAGAATCGATTTTCTCATTTTTAGCTTTTTGATTGTCCTAAAATAAGAAAAGCCCTGCCGGTTAGGCAAGGCTCTCATTATAAAATCTACTTTAGTCTTATTGGCCTAAAGCAGCTGACGTATTTGTACCGCGGCTTTGCTTGAGCGACTGCACCTCGGCTTTCAACATTTCTATTTGCTGTTGCTGCTCCTGTATAGCGCCTAATAATAGCGGCACCAAACTTTGCATATCCACTTTGGTTACATCAACCGAGCGGTATTGGTTTTTACCGGCAGGATACATTACACTTTCGGTTCTCACCACGGCCGGTAGTACCGACTGCATGTTAGCCGTGTTAAAACCATATTGAGTTCCGGCTGGCAATTTGGCGCCTTTAGCCATTTGGGTGTTGTACTGGAAAGAAATTGGCTGCAAGCGATTAACGTAGCTTAGCGAACTGGTTAAGGGCGTAACATTGGTTTTCAATTCGTTTTCTGATACGGTAGTTTGGGCTTTTGCACCAACGCTAAATAAGACCATTGCAAAAAGCAGGGCTATATAATTTGAAGCTTTCATGATATAAAAATTGATGTAAATAGGTAAACAGGGCAACGCATCACCCTATAATGAATAAATAATAGCTTTGTAATTTTGCTTAGCAGTTAGGGGGAGGCGTAAGCACGTCAGGATAAAAAGACATCCGCATGCCTAAATCTGGCAATACATAATGCTTTACAGGTATAGTGAATACCGGCGAATGAAAATAAAAAGCAAAAGTTTGATGCAGATAATCTTTAACAGATTCGGCTTTTATCATCTCTGCCTGGTTAGCGGGGCTTTCGGCACAACCATTATCGGTGTGCTTACTTTGACTGGTTTGTGCAAAAAAACCGCTGATTACAGGTATACCATTACTCTCTGATATGCTCAGAAGCAAACAAATGGTAATGATATATTTAAATACGACGGCTTTCACGGTAAACTATTTACGCTACAAAAATACGATTTCAAAAATCAAATTGCTGTAATAATATAGAGCAACATCAAGTACTCTTTATAGCTTTAAGCAGCATAAACTATGCCGTGATTTTAAGTATTCAGATTCCAGATGCGCTCGGCCCGCCTACCGATAAGCCAGAATGATGCAGCCAGTATAGTAAAGAAAAGGGTATACGGAATATGGCTCCACAAATACTCAAAGTATTTGGTGTAGATGAAGATGAGCACAAAGGTAATCCCGAATTCGCGGGCAATGGCATCTTTGGTTTTTAGTCCGTAAAAGGTAAAGCCGGCAGCTACGGCTATGGCAATCAATCCCCAGTAATACAAGCTGATTTGCTTTACCTGCAGCCAGTCTTCTAATTGCCCGTAGTTACCAAAAATACTCATCAGCCATAAGGAAACAAACAGGTATAGCAAGCCTACCACATAAGTAAGTTCCCAAAATGGAGCTATCCATTTTCTGCCTTTTAAAATATAACAGGCGGCTAAAAGCACCAATCCGAACAGCACAAACCTTAACGGATAGTTCATTCCCAAAAAGTAATAGCTCCATTTGGTTTGATAACCGGTTTCGGTACCAAACCAGCTGCCTAATGATACCAGCGCAAACAACCAGATGAGGCGCGAGTTGAGTTTCCACCCTAAAAAGCCATATACAAATACGGATAATAAAAATAAGAGTGAGTAGTGCCCCGAGCCATTATCAAACGCCTTACCCAGGTAGGCTATACAGCAAGCTGTAAACAAGATGCCCGTAAAAATGGTAGCCTCGTTACTAAATACCCGCTCCGGAAACCGTTTTTGGCGATAACGGCCCAAATAAAATGCACCGGCAGCCAACAGGCCTGAACCTATGCTGATGACAATATCGGGCGTATAATACAGGCTTTTTATCCAGTTGATAACTTTGTCACTAATGATGAGCGAGCCTACCGCAATGGCACCGCAAAACAGAGCCACCCAAAATGAATATTTGGCCAGCCGCATCCAGTCAAAGCCCTTCACCTCGGCCGAATTGCGTAAGGTCTGCGCCTGTTCTGCAGAAAGCAAATCTTCTTTTTCCCAGTGCGAAATCACCCGGTTTAAAAATTCACTTTCCTGTTTGTCAAGATTAAGCTTCATTGCGGTTTACAGTTCGCAGGCAAGGCAGTAGCCTATGATATTGCCCGCTTATAAAAGCCTAATTTATAAACAATATCAGAATATAAAAACCGGCCGATGGGCTTTAAAGCAATTTAACAACGGTACTTACCCACAATTTAGCTGTTCAACAGCGCTAGCACATCCAGCCTGTCTTGCGCCAACTGGTCTTTCAATCCTTCTAAAGAAGAAAATTTGACATCGTGCCGCACAAAATGAATAAAGTTCATTTGCAGTACCTCGTTATATATATCGCGGTTGAAATCAAATATATTCACCTCAATATTACGTGTCATGCCATTGATGGTTGGCCGGTGACCGATATAGGCCATACCCTGAAAGTCCTCATCATTTAACCGCACGGTAACAGCGAAGATGCCATCGGCAGGTATCAGCTTATAATTTTCTTCTATCAATAAATTGGCCGTTGGGTAACCAATTTGCCGCCCTATCTGGTTGCCGCGTATTACCTTGCCTGTAATAAAAAAGGGATAGCCTAAAAAGTTGTTCGCCTGTTCAATGTCGGCCATCAGCAACGCTTCGCGGATACGGGTGGAGCTAACGGCAACATGGTCAATATCCTGCTTAGGTATTTCGATAACCTCGAACCCGTAAACCGGTGCCGCTTGCTGCAAATCGGATAATCCGCCCTGGCGGTCTTTGCCAAACCGATGGTCGTAACCGATGATAATCTGGCGGGTACCTATCTTGTTGACCAAAACGTCTCTGATATAGGCTTCGGCAGACTGGTTCGAAAAATCGCGCGAGAAAGGCGTGATGATTAAATGGTCAACTCCTAACTGTTCTAACAAAGCTGCCCGCTCGTGTATAGTGGTAATCAGTTTTAAATCCTGGTCTTCGGGATGAATAATCATCCGTGGATGCGGGAAAAAAGTAAGTATCACTGTTTCGCCGCCGGTTTGCCGGGCTAATTCTTTAAGGCGGGCAATTATTTGCCGGTGCCCCTGGTGTACCCCATCAAAGGTACCAATGGTAACTACCGCGTTGTTGAGCCGCTGAAAATCGTCGATGTGGTGGTAGATTTTCATAGAGCCCCTCCTAAATCCTCCCCGGTAGGGAGGACTTCCTGCTGGGATTGTTTTTCATTCAACCCTTTAATCATACCAACCAGTTCCATTACCTCCCAGGCATCTGCTACTTTAAAATTACCGCTGCGGGTGCGGCGTAGCCTTGACAGGTAAGCCCCGCTATTCACCGCTTTACCAAAATCGTGTACCAAGGAACGGATATAGGTACCCTTGCTGCATACTACCCTGAAATCAACTTCCGGAAGCTCGATACGGGTCAGTTCAAACTCAGTGATGGTGATGGTTCGAGCTTTTAACTCTACTTCTTCGCCACGACGGGCCTTTTCGTACAACCGCTCGCCGTTTACTTTGATGGCTGAGTGTGCAGGCGGGTACTGCTGTATTTCACCAATAAACTGAGCGCAGGCGTCTTTTAAGTATTGCTTGTTTAGGTGAGTAATATCAAAAGTCTGGTCAGGTTCGGTTTCCATATCGTACGAGGGCGTTGTTGCCCCCAGCACCATGGTACCGGTGTATTCTTTTTCTTCGGCTTGAAAGCTGTCAATCTGCTTGGTCATTTTGCCGGTGCATACAATGAGCAAACCGGTAGCCAGCGGGTCGAGGGTGCCGGCATGGCCCACTTTAAGTTTAAGCGGTTTAAAGGCATTACGCACTTTGCCCACAATATCAAAGCTGGTCCAGCGGTAAGGCTTATTAATTAACAGCAGTTCGCCGGCTGCAAAATCAAAGTCTTTATCTTTAGCGTGTAACTCGTTCAACGTATACTTTATAAAAGCACAAAGGTAACGAATAGTGCCAAGATTTGTTGAGTAACAAAAAAGCCTGTCTTTTTACAGACAGGCCATTAATCATATCTTTTTACTGCAGTAGTTTTATATCACTTCCAGGTTATGCCCGGTCATGTACAAACCGATAATGATAGCCCCCACAATAATGCGGTACCAGCCAAACAGCACGAAGCCTTTGCGCTGTAAAAAGGTGATAAAGCTACGGATAGCCAGTAAGGCTACAATGAACGCTACCACGTTGCCAATGGCTAACAATTTAATTTCATCGCCGGTAATAGCGTGACCTTCTTTGTAAAAGTCGAGCAGCTTTTTTGCGGTAGCAGCAAACATGGTAGGCACTGCTAAAAAGAAAGAAAACTCGGCAGCAGCTTTACGGCTTAATTTCTGCGTCATACCACCCACGATGGTAGCAGCCGAACGCGACGTTCCCGGAATCATGGCGATACACTGAAAGAAACCAATTTTTAACGCCGTCAGGTAATCTACCTCGTCTTCGTTATCAACAACTGGTTTAGTAAACCACTTGTCAACAAATAATAAGATGATACCACCAATAAACAAAGTAATACCTACAGTAAGTGCACTCTCGAGCAACTGGTCGATTTTTTTACTGAAGAGCAAACCGAATATAGCGGCCGGAATAAAGGCCACAATCAGCTTAATATAAAATTCGAAAGAGCGGAAGAAGCGCTTGAAATAAAGTACCACTACCGATAAAATGGCGCCTAACTGAATAGCAACGGTAAATAGCTTGACAAAATCGTTATTGGCAATACCCATTGCCGATGAAGCGATAATCATGTGCCCGGTAGATGACACCGGTAAAAACTCCGTCAGGCCTTCAATAATGGCCAGGATAATAGCATGTATCAGGTTCATGCCTCGGGCGCTGTTTTTTTCATGATGGCATAAAAGCCTAATCCAAAACCGGCCAGTACCACCAGCGGCGCTACTACAATTTTAGTGTTGCTGTAAATATCGGTAGTACCCGACATGATAATAAAACCAATAGCCACAATCAATACGCTGAGGGCCAGTAACTGGTAATTAGCTTTACCAAATACAAACCTCACCGGGGCTTGCTGTTTAGCTTCCGTAGCAGACAGTATTGGTCTGCTTACGTAAGGCTTGTCTTGTTTTTGTGCCATAAATATCGTTATCTGTAAAGTTGATATATTTTTAATCGTAAAAAGCGGTTTACGGCCAGGAAGGTACTGAAGCCGGCTATAAATATGCCTAAGGCCACCAGCCCTAAAAATACCACCACAAACTCAAATGGATTTTGCAGTACCACCAAGTCGGGAATTTGACGGTAAGCCAGGTACAAAATACCTACCAGTAAAATAATAGCAATTAAAGCCCCCAGCAAACCATGCCATATACCATATAGCAAAAAGGGCTTACGGATAAAGGCTTTGGTAGCCCCAACTAACTGCATCGACTTAATTAAAAAGCGCTGCGAGTAAATAGCCAGCCTGATGGTATTGTTGATTAACGCTACCGACACCACCACAAATATGCCGGCAAAAGCCAGGATAACTAAACTGATGGCTGTTAAATTTTTATTCATCTGCTCTACCAGCGATTGCTGATATTTTACTTCTTTGACCAGTGGATTCTTGCGCAGGTCGTTGGCAAAGCGGGTCAGGTCGGCGTTGTTGGCGTAATCGGCCTTCATGTATACGTCGATAGATTGCGACAGCGGGTTTACGCCCAGAAACTTCACAAAGTCTTCGCCCAGGTCTTTTTGCAGGTTGCGGGCAGCCAGCTCTTTACTTACGTATTGGGTGCGTTTAACATAGCGGTTGTTATCCAGTTCACGCTGAAACTGCAACACGTCGGTTTCACGGGCACCTTCGTCTACAAACACGTTCACCACCATATTTTCTTTAATATAGCGCGACAAATTATTGGCGTGTACCAAAATCAGCCCCAGCATACCCACCATCAGCAACACCATGGCAATACCAAAAACTGTTGAAATATAAATGGCTTTTGTTTTTTTGGCGGCCGTACTTGCTTCAAATTCTTCCATATCGTACCTGTTGGGTTGCGAAATTAACAAACACCGCTTAAAGGTAAAACTTTGTTGTTGATAAATGTGATTTATATGTTACTGGCCGTAGCGCTTTTAACAATATTTAACTACCCGACTGTTCACCCACCCGAAGTGCATCCTCTTAAACAAACACCGGTAAACTACTGTTACCTATAAAAACAAAAGGCATGACTACACCAGCAAATTCGCATCAAAAACCATCACCCTCTGATACGCCTACCGAAAGACCGGACGATAACGGCAACAAAGCAGTTAAAAAGCCAGAGGACGAAGAATATCACCAGGACAATGCGGATTTTGGCAACGTAGCTAAAAAGCACGAAGAAGACGAAGAGCCAGTTAAACCCATCAAGACCCCACCTGACGAGTTTCAGGACCCGGAAAAAGATAATCCACCGGTCAGAAAATAGGCGTTTAGATTCAAGAATATAGAGTAAAGAATCAAGAAAAATATAACAGCCGAAGATATTTTTCGGTTATTGTTTTAACTCAAAACCACAAAGATTAGCCTCATATTCTGTATTCTTGACTCTATATTCTATACTCTAAAAACTATCGCTCTATACCGGCAGAATTAAACTGCAAATCATAAAGTTTACGGTAGTAGCCGCCTTCGATGCGTAGCAGTTCCTGATGGGAGCCCATTTCTTTGATTTCGCCGTGGTCGAGCACAATTATTTTGTCGGCTTTCTGGATGGTAGATAAACGGTGGGCTATCACGATAGCCGTACGCCCTTCCATCAGGCGGTCGATGGCATTCTGGATGAGAATTTCCGTCTCGGTATCTACCGAAGAGGTTGCTTCATCAAGCACTAGTATAGCCGGGTTGTACACCAAAGCCCGCACAAACGAAATTAGCTGCGCCTGGCCTGCTGATAGTGTAGCGCCGCGTTCCATTACGTTGTAGTCGTAACCGCCGGGCAATCGCTCAATAAATTCGTGCGCGCCTACGTTTTTTGCTGCCTCGACAATCTGCGCCCTTGTGATGGTAGGGTTGTTCAGGCTGATGTTGTTGGCAATGGTGTCAGAAAACAAAAACACGTCCTGTATTACTGTAGCAATTTGCGAACGCAGATAGTGCAGCTCGTATTGCTGTAAATCAACACCGTCAATCTGAACGCTACCCTGGCTAATCTCATAAAAACGGTTCAGGATATTAATGGTGGATGATTTACCGGCGCCGGTAGCACCCACCAAAGCCAGCGTTTCGCCGGGTTGTACGGTAAAACTGATGTTTTTGAGTACCCAGTTATCGTCAATATAGGCAAACCAAACATTTTTAAACTCAATTTGTCCGAGTAGCATGCCTGCTTTTATGGTACCGGTATTAGGTGCTATCTCATCGGTATCTAAAACTTTAAAAATACGGTCGGCACCTACCATGCCCATTTGCAGGGTGTTAAACTTATCGGCCAGTTGCCGGATAGGCCTAAAAAGCAGGTTGAGCAGGGTAATAAAAGCCAGTATTTTACCAGGTGTAACGCCCTGCTGGTCGGCCGTGATGGAGGCCAGTTGCTGGTCGCTCAAAATACGCTTACAGCCATACCATACCAGTAAACCAATAGAAGCCGCCACAAAAATTTCGACCACCGGAAAAAAGATAGAGTAGTACCAGTTAGAGCGGATATTGGCATCACGATATTTCTCATTTACTGCTCTAAATTTGCGCATCTCCTGCGCCTCACGCGAGAAATACTGGATGATGCTGATACCCGAAATATGCTCCTGCAAAAAGGTATTGAGCTGGGCCACATGGGTACGCACATCCTGGAAAGATGATTTAATAGCTTCTTTAAAAATATACGTAGCCGCCAGCAAAAAGGGTAAAGGAATGAGCGTGATGAGCGACAGCTTCCAGTCCTGTATCATCATATAAACCACGATGGAAACTACCAGCAACAAATCACCTGCTATCGAAATCAAACCTTCCGAAAAAATATCGGCAATGGTTTCGAGGTCTGATACGGTACGGGTAATGAGCATACCTATTGGTGTGCGGTCAAAATACCGTAGCCTCAAGCTCATAATATGCTGAAAAACATGGATGCGTAAATCGCGGATAACCGACTGCCCCAAAGCGTTGGTTAAATAAGTTTGATAGTATTGCGCAGCAGTTTGCACAGCCAGTAAGGTTACCATCAGCGCTACAATCATCACCAGGCCGTTGTAATTACCCGCCAGGATGTATTTATCTAACCCAATCTCCATTAATATGGGTTGCGCCAATGTAATAACCGCCAAAAAGATGGTTAAAATGGCCGCAATTACAAACGTACGATTGTACGGCTTTACGTACTGCATAATGCGCAGCAGCAACTTCCAATCAATCGCCTTTCCGGTTACCTGAGACATATTTTATATTTACACTGCGTTGTTGCTATCCTAATTATACCTCATCAACAACGCTACTTTATTTTTATTTCAGCGATTTTACCTAACGGCAAAACTACAAATACGGATACTTTACTTCGGTCAAATACAGTCCACATGCCGGAACCGAGGTACCTGCATTGCTGCGGTTTTTACTTTCGATAATCTGCCTGATTTGGTCCGGCTCAATTTCGTGGCGGCCTACCATCATACACGTCCCAACAATAGCCCTCACCATATTACGCAAAAAGCGGTCGGCCGAGATGTGAAATACCAAACCATCCCCTTTATCCACCCATTCCGCACGACTGATTTTACAATTATTGGTAAACACCTGTGTGTTAGATTTACTAAAGCAGCTAAAATCGGTATACTCCAATAATATGGCAGCTGCCGCATTCATAGCCTGCACATCCAGCATTCCCTTAATCAACCACGAATAGTTTTGCCTAAACGGGTCTTTTAAAAAATGCAGATGATACTCGTACGAACGCAAAGTAGCGTCAAACCGTGCATGAGCATCAGCATGTACAGGCAAAATCCGCTTCACCGCAATATCATGCGGCAACAACGCATTCAAAGCCTCCAACCGAAGTTTTGTCTTTACATTTTGCACACCCACCTGCAAATCAACTTCCACTCCCCCTTCAGGGGGCTGGGGGGCCTGAGCTGCCGGCACATCAACATGCACAAACAACTGCCGGGCATGCACCCCCGTATCAGTGCGGCCGGCACCCGTAGTTTCTACAGGCTGCCTTAATAATGTAGCCAGGGCCTCATTCAGCTTTTGCTGTACCGTAATGGCATTGGGCTGCAACTGCCAGCCATGGTATCGGGTGCCGTCATAAGCCAATTCTAAAAAATAACGTTGTAGAGCCACGGCAACAAAGTTAAGAAACCCCTAAACAAGCTAACGTCATTATTTAGGCAAACAATTTTATATTTGCAGCGCTATTATCATCAATTATGTTACAACGCATACAAAGTATATATCTTTTTTTTTCAGCCCTGGCCATTTTGGCCCTTTACGTGGTTACCATAGCCAATAACGTATATATCAACGGCATCCCTACGAGTATTAAAGTAACCGGCCTGTTTCAGGATATTAACGGCGCGCAAAGCCATGTACAAAGTTTTGTGGCACTTACCGTGGTGACCGCCATGGTAGCATTAATACCCTTGGCTACTATATTTTTGTTCCGTAACCGCAAGCAGCAGGTTACCCTTTGCTACAGTGCAGTACTGGTGATTATTGGCCATAGCTTCTGGCTGGCACAAACCGTAAAAAAAGCAACTGGCGGCATTAATCTGGGCACCAACAATTTTGGCGTAGGCTTATTTTTACCACCTATTGCCATCCTACTTATTTTTCTGGCTATTAAAGCCATCAAGCGTGACGATGCGCTGGTACGCTCGGCCGACAGACTCAGATAAAATTTTAAGTTAATCATATTCATTAGACGCCATGCAGCTATGTATGGCGTTTTTTGCGTTGTACCTGTCCGTATTATTCAGGCTTGCATCTACACATCTGGGGTATTGGTCTACTTTAGTTTTCACTGCCTGTTATAATCACTTTCTTCGCCGGAATAAAATCATTAAAAAAAGCACATATGCAGTAAGCTATACTTTATTTAAACATTAATTGCCATGTCAGATAAAGTTATGCAGCCAGCAGCACATACGTTAATTAAATCAAAAAATCTGCAAAACATTCTCCATTGTTCAGTTATTCAAAAGCTCCGAACAAGAGTAAGGCATCTCATCACACAAAGGAGTTACGAAATTTTGGTAGGAAGTTTTTTAGTACTCATTTTTGGTGATACCTTTTCACGTGCCGTAACTATGGCTGTTTTGCTACCCCTGCAAAATATGTGCATTGCCTTAGTGGTATTTTTTAAAAGCGCAATATTGCGCAAAGTTGTTGCCAGTTTAATAGTAAGTGTGTTGTTGATAATTTTTGTTAACTGCTATTTTCACAGCAAGCAGTTAGTCGGCACCATATGCGTTATATATTTTATTTACTTTTCAATTATATCATTCAAAGTATATAAAAAGATATTTAATACTGAATCGGTTTCTACCGAAATGATGGCTGCGGTAATTTGTGGTTTTATTTTGCTGTGCCTTACCGGTGCTATTATTTTCATTGCTATTGAGGTCAAATATCCACACTCGTTTGCCAATGTGGCATTGGGTGTTGAACGCTTTCAAAACCTGTTATATTTCAGTTTTAGCACACTGCTTACCATAGGTTACGGTGATATCGTACCCTTAAGTCTGCTGGCCAAAAGGTCGGTGATGCTTATTGCGCTTACCGGTCATGTTTATACTGTGTTTTTGACTGGCATTATAATAGGAAAATATATACAGCTAAAGACTTAAGCTACAGTTACGCCGCGACCTGATACTCACCTAACACAAGCGACCGTCCATCCCTAATTCAAAACCACTTTGATAGTTTAGCAAATCAATGATTTTCAATTCATAACATCAATTATTTGCACTGTATATCACCTCAATCTCATTTTAAGGTGAGCCTTTAAAAGCTGGTTAAATTTTCGTACATTTGCACCCGATTTGGCGATGTTGCCGAATTCGTTATTTTAATTCATGAACAACCCATTTTTTGAACTGGGAATCCGTCATGATATTGTTAATGCCATCACTGAGTTAGGATTTGAA
>CAJYSL010000064.1 GCA_913777515.1 uncultured Mucilaginibacter sp. | reverse complement strand
TATTATTATTGGCTCAATAACGAAATATTGAGGCACTCTAAACAAGCCGGCGAAGTGCTGGCTGTACCGTTTGCACGTGCAATTTTGGCTTACCAAAAGGATGCCGGTAAGCCCCGCATCAGCAACATTGTCAAGTACCTTATACAAAAAGACGACGAACTTGATTTGTTGAGGGCCAAAACTATTTTAAAAACTGTTATCTACGATAAAACCCGCGCCGACTCGCTGGATACCGTCATGGTTCGGCGTTTTCCTAAAGGCGAAATTGCCAAGCTCAATGCCTTTAAGGCATTTAACCTGGAGCGCGACATTGATAAAAAGCGAATGTTAGGGGAAGATTTATTAGTTAAGTTTCCGCATAACAGTGCTTATGATGACTTTGACCAAGACAATCGTTTCAGCTATGGCAATATTTATCAAACCCTGGCCATCTTTGGCGCGATGAAGAAGGATTGGAGTCCGCTCGAAAAGTACTTGAACGAGCTGGATTACTTTTCACTCATCAATTTGTATTATAAACTGATTGAGATACCGCATAACCGCAAAGACCAGACGGATAGCGAGCTGTTGCCTTATGCCAATAAAATGCTTGCCCGCCTGGAGCAGTCAAAAAATACGGTGCCTGCTGCTTACTGGTACCTTTCGCCAATGCAGTGGAAACAAGAGGGCGAAAAGTACATTGCCAAGCAGATACTGCCGGTTCAGGTGAGCATCCTGCGCAATACTGACAACACCGCGCAAGCACTGGTATATGCCGAGCGTTCGCAAAAATTTTATAAATACAAAAAGGCTTCGCTAAACGACGATGAGGCTTACTTGCTGAACAAAACCAAGCAGTATGCTAAGCTGCGTATCTTATTGGAGAAAGCGGTGTACGAAAATCAAAGTTCGCCCGATATGCTGGCCTTGCTTAAAGCTGATTATCAGCGCAGGGGCAAGCCTGAAGCGCAATATGACGCCTATTTTGTTTCGCTGAAAAACCCGGCATTGGCAGTTCGGAATGCTGAACAGATCAAAAAGTCCATGATAAATAAAGACATGCCCGACTGGAGCATGACTGATCTGAACGGCAAAGAGGTAAAGTTTGCCGACCTGCGCGGAAAAACCATCGTAATGGACTTTTGGGCTTCGTGGTGTGTGCCCTGCAAGGCTTCTTTCCCGGGTATGAAACTGGCCGTTGAGCATTACAAGGCAGACCCGAACGTGGTGTTTTATTTTGTAGATACCGAAGAAGCCGGAAGCAGCTACAAACAGCAGGTTGCGCAGTACATGAAAGACAATCGTTACCCTTTCAACGTGTTGTTCGACAACAAAATCCAGGGAAGCAAAACCAATGACGAGGTTTTTGCGCGTATATGCAAAGCCTTCACTATTTCGGGCATCCCCATGAAATTGATTATCGCCCCTAATGGTAAGCTACGTTTTTTGACGGATGGTTACATGGGCAGTCCGACGGCCTTGTCCGACGAAATTATTGAAATGGTTGAATTAGCCCGTAAGTCAGAGTAAGTTTATGTCGTATACATCTCAAAAGTTTTTCTTCACGTTAGTAATAGTTTGCCTGTTTGCATTTACACCGGTTGCCTTTGCGCAGCCGGTGGGGCAGCAGGTAAGCCAGGCTTACCGTGCAGATAGTGTTATTTTTAAAGGTGCGCAAACCGGGTTAACCTACGACGCTACCCTTACGGTACCCAATAAAGCAACTAAAAAGTACCCGGCGGTTATACTGGTATCGGGTACCGGCCCGCAAGACCGTGATGGTACCATGGCCGGGCACAAAATTTTTGCCCAAATTGCCGATTACCTTTCGGCTCGCGGTATGGTAGTGTTGCGGGTTGATGATAGAGGCGTAGGTAAATCGACGGGTAATTATGCCCAATCAACCACTGCCGATTTTGCCAGTGACGTGCTGGAGGCATTTAACTATTTGCGAACCCGCCCTGAAGTTGAGGCTGGTAAAATTGGCATCATGGGGCACAGCGAAGGCGGCGCCAGCTGCGCCATTGCCGCATCGCGCGAACCTAAAATTGCTTTTTTGATAAGTCTGGCAGGATTATGCATGAATGGATATGAGTCTTTAATTATTCAAAATCGCGATTTGGTAGCTGTTGCGCCCATCAGCGATGCCGACAAACAGCGATATAATACCATAAATGCGTTGATGTTTAAAACTGCGCTCACTTATGCCGACTCGGCCAACATGGCCGACAAGCTGAACGAAACTTACGCCAGCTGGAAAAAGAAAGATGATGAATATGTAAAAGCGCAGCAAATACAGTTTGACCATTTCAGGTTCCCGATTTACAGCTACGTTAACCAGGCTACCGGCCCATGGTACCGGTATTTTATCAAATACGATCCGGCGCCGGTGCTGGCTAAGGTAAATATCCCAATCCTGGCGCTTAATGGTGATAAAGATGTGATGGTGTCTTACAAAGAAAACCTGGACAACTGGAAAAAGCTGCCAGGCCGTGGCAAAAACAAAAAGGTTACCACCGTAGTGCTGCCCGGGCTAAACCATTTGTTTTTGCCTTGCGAAAAATGCACACCGCAGGAAATGCCGTCTATCAAAGCACCGTTTTCGCCGCAGGCGCTCAATGTGATTGACGAATGGCTTAATAAAATAAACATAATTAAATAGTGGCATCCTTGTTAAAGTCGCTACATTAGTACACCAAACCTTCAACCCATGGAACTATCAAAAATCCTCATTTTTCTGGCGGTCATTCACGTGTTTTTTATCATCCGCTACTGCGTGGGCAGTATAGTGCGGAATAGCAAAATTTCGACGGCCGAATACAGTGCTTGGTTGGGCGTAGTGGTATTATTGCCGGTAGTGGGGTACTTTTTGTTTTTGCGCTGGGAGAGACGGCTGTCGTCTTAAGTGCGTACAGTATGCAAATAATTGCGCTTATCTTCAACAAACTTTAAATAAAAGTATTTGCATTGTTTCGAAGCAATGCATACCTTGCCTGCATACTTGCACGGGGTGCTTTTGTAAAATAGCAAAGGCTGAGATAACACCCGATAACCTGATACGGATAATACCGGCGTAGGGATGCATGGGCGTTATATCTAAGTTTTGCGGTGGCCTTGCGGCCGCTGGTTCCTTATAGGTAAAGCCTTGTTTCCGTTGCCGTGTTAATGCGGTGCCGGTAGCAAGGCTTTTACTTTTTACAGCTATTTTAACAATGGAACTGAAGCAAAAAGGAGATTTCGGAATCATGACCAAAAGCCTCACCAACTGGCAGGGGCGCAAAGAGTGGTTCTTTAACCGCGAATACACCGACACTTACGAGCAATGGTACGAGGGCCGCTACAAACGTGCCGAAGTATGGCAAAAAAAGGTAATGGGGCAACTGCTAAAAAAAGACCCGCGGGTAAAAGAACTGCTGGAGTTTGGCTGCGGCACCACCCGCTTTACCCGATGGTGGCACGAGATAGGTATTGAGGCTACCGGCGGCGATTTATCGCCTTTTATGCTGGGCCAGGCCGTACACCTGTTTAAAGGCGATTTGGTAAATGCTGATTCGCATTACATGCCGTTTAAAAACCACACGTTTGATGCCGTGGCTTTCATCACCACGTTTGAGTACTACCGCGACCCGGTTCAGGTAATACGCGAGGCAGCACGGGTAGGTAAACATGGTATTGCCTTTGGTATGATGAACCGCAACTCCCCCAAGGTATTGCGCCGCCGGGTGCAGCAAATGTTTGGTAAAAATCCGTTTTATGTAACAGCTACCTTTTACACGCCGGCCATGCTTATTGAAAAAATTGACGAAGCCTTAAAGGGGCGCAACTACAGCCTGGAATGGACCTGTACAGGCTTGCCCGAGTGGTTCCCGGTACAGCAATGGAGCGTACCCGTGGGCGACTTTTTTGGTCTATACGTTAAGTTTCAGGATTAATCACCAACTGTAGTATGTCTCAGTTTTCCGGAAAAATATCGGGCGGAGGCTTTGATGAGCTGATTTTGCCACGCCTTGGCTTTGCCCGGCCCGAGGTAAGCCAGGGCCCCGGTTTTGGGGTCGATGTGTCGGTGGTAGATATTGGCCATGGCCTTGGGCTGGCCCTCACCAGCGACCCGCTCTCGCTTATTCCGTCGCTCGGGCTGGCCGAGTCGGCTTGGTTGTCGGTACACTTAATGGCTAATGATATGGCGACTACCGGCTTTTCGCCGATGTATACTCAAATGGTGCTCAATTTGCCGCCCACGCTCAGTCAGCAGGATTTTGTAATTTATTGGGAGCATGTGCACCGCTATTGTGCCGCCATCGGCGTAGCCATTACCGGTGGGCATACCGGCAGCATTGAGGGGCAAAACTCCACCATTGCCGGTGGCGGCACCATGCTGCTTACTGCGCCTTTAAATTATATCCTGCTCAGCAGCAAGGCACAACCCGGTGACATCATTATCGTTACCAAAGAGTGTGCTTTGTCGTCCGCTGCTATACTTGCCATGAGTTTTCCGGAAACGGTAAAGCAAAAATTGGGTAAAGAAGTGTATGATGTTTGTTGCTCGCTTTTTGAGCAAACCTCATCATTACCCGATGCGCTGGCCGCAGCGGCAACCGGGCACCTTCGGGCCATGCACGACGTAACCGAAGGCGGCGTTTTGGGTGCCGTGTACGAGATGGCAATTGCATCAGGCCTGGGCGTAAACGTTTACAACGAATTGCTGCCCATAGGGTATGCCCAGCAACAAGTAACCCAGCTTTTTGGTATCGACCCACGCTTTTGCATCGGCGCCGGTGCCATGGTAATGGCGGTAAAGCCCGGAGCTGAGCATATTGTTCTGGCTGCCCTGCGTTCAAGGCAAATTAAGGCTACAGTTATCGGCGAGTTTACCGGGCAGGGGCAAGGGCACCAGTTCATTGATAAAGACAATGTAGCGCAGCCACTGCCTTATCATGAAAAAGACCCTTACTGGGCTGCATTTTTTAACGCTTACCAACAGGGATGGAAGTAACTAATCAAACAAAAATAACCGATGGCATTTACCTCGTCATCGACCCATCAATGGACCGGCAGTTGCTGCTTTCCAGGCTGGCATCGGCCCTACAGGCCAAGCTCCAGGCTGTCCAGATATGGAATAATTGGAAATCTGGCGATAGTAAACTGGCTTGCATCGAAGAGGTTGGTCAACTCTGCCGGCAGCGTAGCGTGCCTTTGCTGATTGATAATGATTGGGAATTGTTATCGCAGTCGGCCTATCTGGATGGTGTTCATTTTGACGCTATTCCGACTGATTATACAAAGATTAAGCAAAGCATCGGCAGGCCTTTTATTGCTGGTATAACCTGCTCTGGTAACTTGGATGTAGTGCGCTGGGCGGATGAGCAGCGGTTGGATTACGTGTCGTTCTGCGCCATGTTTCCGTCGCCATCAGCAGGTAGTTGCGATATTGTGATGCCGGCAACTGTAAGGCAGGCTAAAAGCATGACCGGTTTGCCCTTGTTTGTTTCGGGAGGTATCACACCGGCCAACATAACGATGCTGCGCCAGCAAACGCCTTTTGACGGGGTGGCGGTTATATCCGGAATTATGAGTGCCGACGAACCTTTGTCGAAAGTAAAATTATATCACAACGCTTTAACAGAAAATATTTCAAAACCATGAAACTAAGTACCATTGCCAAACTGTGTTGCCCGTTTGATAAGCAGGACCTGCAATTACAAATACTGGCGCAAGACCTGGAAAATAACGTTATTGAAGGATTGCTGAGCTGCACCACCTGCCGCCGCAAATATCCCATTATTTACGGCGTACCCATTATGGCGCCCGATGAGTACCGCCAGTTACCTTTAGAACAACCGGTAGTTAACCGCTGGAAACTGGAATACAATATAGACCCTATAAAACTGCTGCCCGACGCACGTTAGGCCCGTAGGTGGAGGATTATATCGTAGTGTAAGAAGCGGCATCATTTCGTACACCGAACCGTCAGCAAAACATCCTGACGGTTCGGTGTACGTAGGTTTAATGGGTAACGGCAACTTCGCCTTGTTTTACGGCGGTGATGTGCTTAAACATCCTGATGAGTACAATTTCGTAAATAACGTAAGCCACAAAAATTAAAAATCCGGGCTGCAGCGACGAGTTATTAGTAGTAACGGTCGTCAGCACGTCGTTGTGGATGTTGAGGTTACTTAACTGACTTTTCAAAATGCCGTTTAGGCCGATGTAGGTCATGCCGATGCCTACCACCATAACGTCGGCCATGTTCCATTTGCCCGATTCAAAAGCCAGGTATTTAATTACCTTGTTTTCGGCCAGTTTTTCGCCGGCCAGCACGTGTATGCCGGTGGCAATTAAAATCAGGATAGGTAGCACAATCACAAATACAAACAGCAGCACGCCTACCAGTACGGCATCGGGTTTAGGCTGGGCCACCAGCACCTGTATAATTTCGAGCAGGCTTTTGTTTTGGTAAAACAGCACCTGATTTTCAAAACCCAGCTTTTCGCCCAGCAGCATAAAGCTCATAGAGCCAATGCGGGCGTCTACCTCAATTAATGAGGCAGTTACACCTACGGCCAGCAACACAAAAGTAATCAGCAGCGAAAGGATGAATAGCACGGTTTGCAAATGCACCTGGCTGCGTAAAAACCACCATAGCATAATGGCCACGACCACACACCCAAACATAATATAAGCATAATTATAAGTTACCTCGCGAATGTCCTCTAACTGCCGGGTTAGTTTCTGATTTAGGTCGGTAGTGCTTTTTACCTGGTATTTTTTATACATTTTGGTTACCAGCATGGCGTGGGCTTCGCCGGTACTATCGTAGGTTTGGCGCTCTAACTGGTCCAGTTTGCTGGTGGCGATGCTTTTGAGCCGGCGGGTACTGGCCGGGCTGTTTACCTTGGTTACAATGGTACGGGCAAACGATGGTACTTGCGCCTGTATATCATCCACATCAACCACGGCGTTAAAGGCCGCTTTTTTAAGTTTGCCCAGCAGGCTTTTTTGCGGCTTGTTCATTGTTGCTGCCGTTTTGGCTACCAGGGCATGCAATTGTTTTTCAACCTGCGCCTGCATAGCCTTGCGCTGTTGGCGGGTGAGCTTAAAATCTTCCACCCGTCCGTTTACCACGTTCATGATTTTTTCGCGCCACTGGTCGATAGAAAAAATGCCGAACGTGATGTTATTGATAGTGCTGTAATCTTGTTTAAGCCTTTCTTGCTTTAACGATAACTCGCTGAGGTGGTAGCCGCAGTAGCCCTCGATGCAAAGCAGTGCACTCAGCACAATCATCAAAATGATGTTGCCTTTGCTTGCGCCGGATGAGGCATTATATGTAGTAGTGTTGGTCACGGTTATTGAATTGGAATTTGCTAAATAGGGTTGCGGAACTTAATGGGTATCGTACGGGGTGATGAACTTTAAAATGGTAGATAAAATGAGCCCGTACAGCACAAAACAAATAAAAATGATATAACCGGGTTGCAGCGCCGTGTTATTGGTGGTGATGATAGTTAAGGCATCACTCTTGATGTTAAACATCGCCAACTGACTTTCCAGCAAGCCATTCAGGCCGATGTAAGTCATCAAAATAGCAATCACAATCACGTCGGCCATGCTCCACTTGCCCGACTGGAAAGCAAAGAATTTAATAAACTTATTTTCGGCTATTTTTTTCCGGCTGAGCAGGTGGATGCCGGTGGACGACAGCTTCATGATGGGGAATAGGATACTGAACACCATAATGAGTACACCTACCAGTATGGAGTCGATTTTAGGCTGACTGATGAGCACATGTACCACATCCATGATGCTTTTGCTCTGGAAAAACAGTACCTGGTCTTTAAACACCACATGCTCGCCCAGCAGCATAAAATCGAGCGATTTAATCCGGGCATCCACCTCAATCATCGAAGCGGTTAATCCTACCGCCAGTAAAATAAAGGCAAACAGTAACGACATGATGAACAGTGTAGCATGCAGTTCGGTGCGTTTGCGCAACAGCCACCATAACAGCAGCACAATCACCACGCAACCCAGCATGTAGGTGGAGTATTTGTACATCGTTACCCTGATTTGCTCGAGCGACCGGTTAAGCTTCTGGTTAAGGGCATCGCGGTCGTTTACGCCATATCTTTTATAAATAGGGTCGGTAATTTTATGATTGGCCTTGATGGTGCTGTCCAGGTAAGGGGTGTGCTCCAGGTTGTTTACTTTGCTCATGGCCATTTTGCTCAGCTGGTTTTTATTGGCCGGATTATCAACCTGGGCAATAATTTTGCGGGCGAAGGCAGGTACCTGCGCTTTAATTTTATCACTGTTGACGAAGGTTTTTACTGCAAATTTGGTGAGCTTACCACCAATCGATTTCTTTTTAGGCTGCGTTATCATCGCCTCGGCTTTATTAATGAGGGTGATGATGATATCTTCAACCTCTTTTTGCAGTTGCCTTTTTTCTTTGGCTGTAAACTTGAAATGCTTAACCTGGTGATTAAGTATGCCGGCAATTTCGTCGTGCCATTCCTCTATCGAAAATAAGCCCAACGTAATGTTGTTGGCATCCGAATAGTCTTTTTTTAATTGTTCCTGCTGTCCCGACAGGGTGTGCAGCCGGTAAGCAAACCAGCCCTCGGCGCACAAAAACAGCGTAAGAAAAAATATGAGCAGCAAGTTATTTAAAAGTTTCCCCTTTTTCGCGGGCTCTTTTATTGTCGTATCGGTATTCAAGATGATATAGTTATCAGGTGATTGGTAATCCTATTTACAAACAGCTGTGTAATTGGTTTGAAATATGTGATATAGCACTTACAGGAATACAAAACGAAGCAAATGCCGTGCTTAAATTTGCATGTGCTATCTTTGCCCGGATATGAAAAAGCAACTTGCATACCTCGTTATAGCCACTGGTTTAGCATTAACGGCCTGCGAATCAAAAGAAAAACCAAAAGCCGACAGCGCCGTAGCTACCAAGCCTACCGATACTATAAAGCCTTTAGCCCATCCAACCGCACCGGCCGGCGTTAACGGGCATTTACTGGGTGTTTGGTATGATGAAACGTTGAAAACCGAGCAGGGCCATCAGATAGCTTACGAGATTATTAGCTACAGCGGCAAGGTATTTATACAGCCTATTGCCTTTTCGGGTAAAAAGTTGCAGGTAAGCGATATGCCTGAAATCAACCCTGAATCGGCCGTAGAATTGAAGAAAAGCAAGGGCGTTTATATTAATGCCAACGAGCCTAACGAAATTTATAAGGTAGACAAAAAAGGCAACCTGCTCATTTACGACAAAACCGGTTTGATTGCCTCGTTTAAAAAGGTGATGTAAGGATGAAGTATTTGTCGTTGATGCGTTTGAAGTGTTTTGGGTAGATAACAGGCATCAATAAACTGATGCAATAATGCTGTATATCCATAAACTGCCGTTACGTACGGTTGGTTTTTGGGTAGACAGCATTAAATAACAGAGCGAATGACTAAAGTATATTCTTAAACGGGTCGGCAAAAAGCTCTTGCCTTTGGTAAGCTTCCATCTCCTCGTTGGTAATAAGACAGGCGTTCAACTCATCCATTAAAGCAGGTTTGTCAATGTTTTGACCAATAAATACCAGCTCATTGATGCGGTCTCCAAACTGGGCCGACCATTTTGATTCGATTAATTGCTGGTTGTATACAAAGTCGGGGTATTGTATACGCTCTTCGTAAGTCATGGATGCCCACCACACCCCGGCATGGTCAATCCTAAATGAACCTCCCGCTTGCGAAAAATTGATGGCCTCGTTACGGCGTGATGCCAGCCAGAACAGCCCTTTAGCCCTGATAATGGTTGAGGGATAATCTACATCCAAGTAATGCCATAACCGTTCCGGGTGAAACGGTTTGTTTGACCTGAACACCACCGAGCCGATGCCATAATTTTCGGTTTCAGGCACATGCTCATTTTCTAACTCTTTTATCCAGCCTGCGGCCTGCGAGGCCTTGTCAAAATCAAACAAACCTGTATTCAGTACCTCACGTAGTTCGACTTTTCCAAACTGACTTTCTACCAAACGGGCTTCGGGATTCAGTTTTTGGATGAGAGCTTTCAGCAGGCCCAAATCATGCGGTTTGATTAAGTCGGTTTTATTCAGCACAATCACGTTGGCAAACTCAATCTGGTCGGTCAGCAGGTTAACAATGGTGCGCTGGTCGGCAGGGTCATCCGTAAGCAGGCGGTCGGCAAGCTTGTCGGTGCTCACATAATCGTTAAAAAAATTAAAGCAGTCAATCACCGTTACCATCGTATCCAGCGTGCTAAAACGGCTCAGGTCTATGTTTTGGTTGTCATCGGCATAAGTAAAAGTCTGCGCCACGGGGATGGGTTCAGATATACCTGTGCTTTCAATCAGCAGGTAGTCAAACCGGTTTTCGATTGCAAGGCGTTCAACCTCAATCATCAGGTCTTCGCGCAGGGTACAGCAAATGCAGCCGTTGCTCATTTCTACCAGTTTTTCTTCGGTGCGCGACAAAGTTTGCTCATTGGCTACCAGCATGGCATCAATGTTAACCTCGCTCATGTCGTTTACAATAACGGCCACCCGCATGTTATCCTTGTTGTGCAAAATGTGGTTAAGCAATGTGGTTTTACCGGCACCCAAAAATCCGCTGAGTACGGTAACTGGTAATTTTTTAATCATGCAAAAAATATTGAGCAGCAAAATTATCATTCTGATTTTTTAAATGCAACAATGTTGCAATAAATATTGATATTTGTACTATGTTGTCATCTACACTTCGCAAAAGGCTCGATCATTTGGGTATAGGTGTGGCCGTTTTGTGTGCCATACACTGCGCCCTGCTGCCAGTAATTATTACAATGCTGCCCATGTTTGGGCTGAGGTTTCTGGCTCATCCGCTACTGGAGATGGGTATTATTTTGCTCTCGTTAATTATTGCGCTCGCCTCATTAAGCAGGTCGTGGCGCAGGCATCGTAGCTGGTTGCCCGGCGGTTTGGTAATAGCAGGTTTTACGCTGATTTTAACAGGGCATTTTGGTGTTCCCGAAGCCACCGAGTGGCTATTTTTAACTGCCGGTAGTACCTTGGTTGCAGTTGCGCATTTAGTAAACTGGCGTTGCAGCCGAAAGTGTACGCATATAAAATAATCGCCATTGCTTTAAAAGATTTATTTTAAATGCAATAAAGTTGCAATTGTAAAGTTCTAAATCTAAATTCGTAGTCATGATGCTGCCGGTTATTAAAAGATTGAGATGGTGCCTGTTTTTGTTTTTGTCGATGTTGCAGCCTGCCTGCAAGCATAAGCAGGTTAACGCGCAAAGCGTGTTTCAGCAATACCTGAAAGCCCACCAGGTAAAAGTTAATACAGACAGCCCGAGGTAAATTATGGTAGGCATTAAAGCTGTCAATCATCAATTTGGACAGGTGTCGCTCCGTTTTGCCGATTGGACGATACTGCAGGGCGATCAATGGCTTTTGTTGGGCCAGTCGGGTAGCGGCAAAACCACGCTCATTAATATCATCACCGGTTTGCTAAAACCCGCTGCCGGCGAGGTGCACATTAATCAAACTCCTATTTACGAGTTATCAAACGCTGAGCTCGACAAATTCAGGGGACGGCATATCGGTATTGTTTTCCAGCGTCCGCACCTGGTGAAAAGTTTAACCGTTGGCGAAAACCTGTTATTAGCGCCTTACTTTGCCGGTTTAAAGCAAGACCGTGCACGGGTGACAGAGGTGTTGTCATCGTTAAACCTGGCCGATAAAGTTAGTAGTTACCCTACGCAGTTAAGCCAGGGCCAGTTGCAACGTGTTGCCATTGCCCGTGCGGTCATAAATAAACCGGCGTTGCTGGTTGCCGACGAGCCTACCTCCAGCCTGGATGATAAAAATACCGACGCCGTGTTAGATATTCTGATTAGTCAATCGCGGCTCAATCAATCAACACTCATCGTATCTACCCACGACAAACGTGTAAAAGAGCGTTTAAACCAACACTATATTCTGGATTGATGAACGCCCTGCAAATAAGCGTTAAAGATTTACAAGCCAATAAATTGAGCGCTTTGCTTAATGTAATGCTGGTTGCTTTTGGCATTGGCATATTGACTGTGCTGCTGCTGGCTGGCAAGCAACTCAACGAGAAGCTGGAAAGTAATGCCAAAGACATTGATTTGGTAGTGGGCGCTAAGGGGAGCCCGCTGCAACTGGTGTTAAGCAGTATTTATTATATTGATTTTCCGACAGGAAACATCCCGTTAAAAGATGCTCGGCAACTGGCGGCTAATCCGTTAGTAAAAAAAGCTGTCCCGCTGGCTTTGGGCGATAATTACGAAGGTTTCAGGATTGCCGGGACCGATACATCATTTATAAGCCTTTATGGGCTAACGCTGCAAGCAGGCCGTTTTTGGAAAAATAAATTTGAGGTAACCGTAGGGGCTGGGGTGGCTGCCAGGCAGCACCTTAAATTGGGGAGCAGGTTTTACGGCGCACATGGGCTTACAGGTAACAGCGATATTCATAAAACACATGCCTACACGGTAACCGGCATCATTAAGCCGCAGCATAACGTGGTAGATAATTTGGTGCTAACGGGTATATCAAGCGTTTGGGGAATGCATGAGCACGAGGAAGAACATCAGGACCATGTGCGCCCGGGGCAACCCGAACCCTTCGAAAATGGCGAGAAAGAGATTACCAGTTTGCTGATCCAATACCGTTCGCCTATGTCGGTGGTGTTGTTTCCGCGCATGGTTAACCAGTCTACCCATATGCAGGCAGCCTCGCCGGCTATGGAGAGCGCGCGTTTGTTTAGCCTGATAGGTATTGGTGCTGACACCTTGCAGTGGTTTGCTGCACTCATTATGGTTATCTCGGGTATCAGCGTATTCATCAGCCTGTATAATTCATTAAAAGAGCGCCGGTACGACTTAGCCATTATGCGTACGATGGGCGCATCACGGCTTAGCTTAATGGGCATTGTGATGACGGAAGGAATAATGCTTACGCTGGTTGGCTCTGTGATTGGCCTGTTTGTGGGCCACGCGGCGTTGCAACTTATTGGGCATTTTCAGGCTTCAGACCAAGCCAGGTTAGATGGTTGGGCATTTGATAGTGCCGAGGCATATCTGCTGTTAACCGGTTTGGCCATCGGTTTGTTAGCCGCCTTTATTCCAGCTGTGCAAGCTTACCGTACCGATATTGCCAAAACACTAAACCAAAGTTGATAACATGAAAAAGTTGATGCTATTGCTGTTGTTGCAGTTTGGCCTTACCACTACGTTGTATGCACAGCATGCTGTTAATTCGGCTACATGGCAGTTGCTCAACACGTTTTCTATCAAAACGCAGAACAATAAATACGTGCTTTATTTTCCGCCCGATTTAAAGGCGTTGGGGAACAAAGTGATTGAGCTGCCGGGGTACATGGTGCCTTTAAAAGTGGGGAAGCTGCATAAAGAATTTATGTTTTCGGTATTGCCGGTTCAGCAATGTGCCTTTTGCGGTTCGGGCGACTATCCGCCGATGGTATTAGTTATTACCGACAAGCCCATACCTTATACAGATCACGTGGTCACCATTAAAGGTAAGTTAATTTTAAACGAGTTAGGAGGCAGCGATCCTGAGTTTAGTTTGGTGAACGCCGCCATTAAGCCATAATAAAATGAAAAAGCTGTTGATACTTGCAGGGGTAGTGCTTAGTACGTTTACCGGGTGGGCGCAATCTGCCCAGCAGCATGCCTTGCGCAAAGACCAGATGGACTCGTTAAACTGGGGTATTATTGGCAGTGTAAAGTTCAGGTCGCCCAAGGCAGATGAATATTATGCCATTTATAACGAAATGATCAGCCGGTTTTCCGGTCGGCAATTTGAGCTGGAAGGTTACATCGTACCCATCAAAAATGGCATGAAGCAGAGCAAGTTTATGCTGTCGACCCTGCCTATTAACCAATGCTTTTACTGTGGCAAAAACGGCATCCCTACCATGATTATGGTTGAAATGGCCGAGCCTGTAAAGTTTACCTTTAAGCCCGTTACCATAAAGGGTATCCTCAAACTCGACGATCGGAATGCAGCGGTTTATCCGCCTATCAGCTTAATCGGTGCTGTGCCGTCGCCATAAAGCATATATTTTTCTTAAATTTGTTTAAGATGACGAGCCGTGTGTTAAACGATAAAGATTTTGCCGGGTTATTGCAACGTAACCAGCTAAAAGTGACCGCCCCAAGGTTAGGCGTCTTAAAAATTATGGCCGACCGCGATTCGGCTATTTCGCAGCCGGTTTTGGAGAAATTGATGGGTGCCGAGGTTGACCGGGTGACCCTTTACCGCGTACTAAAAACTTTTGAAGAAAAAGGCATCCTGCACAAAGTAATTGATTTAAACGGCACGGCGCATTATGCCATATGTTCGTCTAACTGTTCAGAACATAACCACCAAGATGAACATTTCCATTTTAACTGCACCCAGTGCAAACAAGTGTATTGCTTAAACGATATGCATTTACCCGCCATACACCTGCCCGAAGGCTTCGAGGCGGCATCGGTAAGCTTGTCTATCACCGGTGTTTGTAATCATTGCAGCAAAGAATAAAGTTCGTGAGCATAACTACTTAACACATTTTACTATAACGGATAAGCCGTATCGCTTTTAGTTTCCGAAAGCACAAAAAAGCTCTGCACGGTAGTTATGCGGGGTAGGGTGGACAGTTTGTTGCGGTAAAAATCGTGGTAGGCGTCCATATCGCTGGTGGCTATGCGCAGCACAAAATCAAACGTGCCCGTCATCTGGAAACACTCCATCACTTCCGGAAATTTTACTACCTCGCGCTCAAAGGTGCTCAGGGTTTCTTTAGTATGATCGTTTAGCAATACCTGGCTAAAGGCAATCAGGTTGCGGTTTATTTTTTTGCGGTCTAAAATGGCTACCGTGCGCTTGATGTAGCCTTGTTCTTTCAGCCGCCTGATACGCTCGTGTATGGTAGCGATGGATTTATGCAATTTAGCAGATAACTCCTTGTTAGTTAAAGAGGCATCGCGCTGTAAAAGCCTCAAAAGTTCGGTGTCGGTGGGGTCTAAATCGGTAATAGCCATTGCCATCTCTAATTGGTGAATGAAAAAATTACGGTTGTTGAACAAGTAGTTGTAAAGTAACTGAAAAAAAGATAAGCGTCTTGGGTAATTCCCGTAAAATTTATGGAAATTTTGAGATGTGTTGACTTAAAGTTCGATAATCAGGAAGTTTGTTATAATTCATTCCTGTAATTATGGCAATCAGCGTAGTAAGTTCTTCTCAGTCCGTTTCGTTAAAAAACAAAATCAATAACCTTTGGCACCTGGTGGGTAACACACCCATGCTGGAGTTGCATTACAACTATAAAGGCAAGCCGGGCCGGGTGTTTGTGAAATGCGAACATTACAATTTAACGGGTAGCGTAAAAGACCGCATGGCGCTTTACATTTTGCACCAGGCTTACAGCGCATCGGTAATTAAACTGGGAGATGTGATTGTAGAAGCTACCTCGGGTAATACCGGTATTGCCTTTGCCGGCATTGGCAAGGCCCTTGGCCACGAGGTAATTATTATGATGCCCGACTGGCTGAGCAAAGAACGGCAGGACATCATTAAAAGCTTGGGTGCGCAGGTACACCTGGTAAGCAAAGCCGAAGGCGGATTTTTGGGCAGTATACAAATGGTGGAAGAATTGCAGCAGCAATCGGAAGAATACTTTTTGCCGCGCCAGTTCGAGAATACGTATAACGCCGAGGCGCACGAAAAAACAACCGGCCCCGAAATATGGCAGCAATTGCAAAGCCGCGGTTTAATGCCTGATGCCTTTGTTGCAGGTGTAGGTACCGGCGGCACCGTAATGGGCACCGGAAATTTTCTTAAATCAATGAACCCCAATATCCGTGTTCACCCGCTGGAGCCGGCCGAGTCGCCCACG
>CAJYSL010000063.1 GCA_913777515.1 uncultured Mucilaginibacter sp. | reverse complement strand
GGCCGCTTACAGTCAGCGATTTTGAACAAGACCGGCAACAGGCCAGTACCGGCTGGTGGGATTGGCGACCGGCCAAAGTAGCGCTCGAGCGCCTGTACCTGGACGGAAAACTGATGATTACCCGCACCAAAGGTTTTAAGAAAATATACGATTTACCTTTAAACTTGGTACCGCCCGAAACCGACCTTACCCTGCCCACTGCACACGAATATGCACGCTATATAATATGCCGCACATTGGGGGCACTGGGTATTGCTTCGGCTAAAGAAATGTTGTGGCGGGCACGCTTTGTGAAAAATAACCTGGTGAAAACGGAATTGGAACAAATGCTGCTTGATGGCGAATTAAAACGGGTAAATGTTGAAGGTTTAAAAACCCAGCCGCTGTATATGCTTGCCAATCGAACAACAGAGATACAATTATCAGATGAAATATTCATCCTCTCTCCTTTTGATGTATTAAATGTGTTCAGGCATCGATTGAGAGACTTTTTTAAGTTTGATTACCAAGTTGAATGCTTTGTACCTGCACCTAAACGAAAGTATGGATATTTCTCGCTGCCAATATTAGCAGGCGATACTTTTATTGCCCGCATGGATGCTAAAGCCGACCGCAAAAACAAAAGACTACTGGTACACAATTTACATTTTGAAGAGGTGTTGTTAGACAATAGTCAAATTGTAAAGTTAGTAGAAGCACTCCAAAATTTTGTACGCTTTAACCAATGCCGCGATATCACTTTCGTAAAAACCAACCGGCCGGATTATCTCCAAGTGCTCTACAGGTATTTTTAATATATATAAAACGCAAAAGGGGCTGAATCAACGACTCAACCCCTTTCGGATATTTAAAACCGGATTCGATTATTCAAATCTGTCCAGGTTCATTACTTTATCCCAGGCGGCAACAAAGTCTTTTACAAACTTTTGCTGTCCATCGGCACTACCGTAAACTTCGGCAATGGCTCTTAACTCGGCATGTGAACCAAATACCAAATCAGCACGAGTTGTAGTCCATTTAGCTTCGCCGGTTTTGCGGTCGCTGCCCTGATACAACTCCTTGTCGGCTGATGTTGCTTTCCAGGCAGTTCCCATATCCAGTAAGTTCACGAAAAAGTCGTTAGTTAACTGGCCCGGACGTGACGTTAACACACCGTGAGTAGTGCCATCAAAGTTGATATTGATTGCCTTTAAGCCACCCATCAATGCGGTTAATTCAGGGGCAGTTAAAGTTAACAAGTGTGCTTTATCAACGAGTAATTCTTCGGTTGATACCTTAACGCCCGATTTGCGGTAGCTGCGGAAACCATCAGCCATCGGCTCCAGGTAGCTGAATGACTCAACATCCGTTTGCTCTTGTGAGGCATCCATTCGGCCGGCACGGAACGGTACATTAACAGATTGACCAGCATCTTGCGCAGCTTTTTCAATACCGGCGTTACCAGCCAGTACAATCAGGTCGGCCAGTGACACTTTTTTGCCACCGGTTTGCGCACCGTTAAAATCATTCTGAATACCTTCGAGTACGCCTAATGCTTTTTGTAACTGTACCGGGTTATTTACGTTCCAGTAACGTAAAGGCGCCAAGCGAATACGGGCACCATTGGCACCACCGCGTTTATCAGTACCACGGAAAGTTGAAGCAGAGGCCCAGGCAGTAGACACCAGTTCAGATACACTTAAACCTGAGGCTAATATTTTTGATTTCAAAGCAGCTACGTCGCTGTCATCCACTAAGGCATGGTCAACCGCAGGAATAATATCCTGCCACAGTAATTCTTCTTGCGGAACATCAGGACCTAAATACAGCGCACGTGGCCCCATATCGCGGTGAGTTAATTTGAACCAAGCACGTGCAAAAGCATCGGCAAAGGCGTCAACATCTTCTAAAAAGCGACGGGAAATTTTCTCATAATCGGGGTCAACTCGCAATGCCAAATCGGTAGTCAGCATGGTTGGACGGTGCTTTTTGTTGCTATCATAAGCATCAGGAATAATTTCACCTGCATCTTTAGCTACCCACTGGTGTGCACCACCTGGGCTTTTGGTTAACTCCCACTCAAAACCAAATAAGTTTTCAAAGTAGTTGTTGCTCCACTGGGTAGGTGTAGTAGTCCAAGTTACTTCTAAACCACTGGTAATGGTATCAGCACCTTTACCTGAGCCAAAGCTGTTGTGCCAGCCAAAGCCTTGCAACTCCATATCGGCAGCCTCGGGCTCTTTGCCTACGTGGTCTGCCGTTGAAGCACCGTGTGTTTTACCAAAAGTGTGTCCACCGGCAATTAATGCTACGGTTTCTTCATCATTCATCGCCATACGGCCAAATGTATCCCGGATATCTTTGGCAGACATCAGCGGGTCAGGGTTACCATCCGGACCTTCGGGGTTTACGTAAATTAAACCCATCTGTACGGCAGCCAACGGTTTTTCCAGGTTACGTGAATGAATTTTACCATCGGCATCGTCATCAGATACCAACACACCATGGTTTTCAACCACACCCTTAGAACCATCACCGTAACGTACATCGCCGCCCAGCCAGGTTCTTTCTGAGCCCCAGTAAACTGACTCATCAGCTTCCCAGGCATCAGCGCGGCCACCGGCAAAGCCAAAGGTTTTAAAGCCCATTGACTCGAGCGCCACGTTACCGGTTAATATAATTAAATCGGCCCACGATATTTTACGACCATATTTTTGTTTGATAGGCCACAATAACCTGCGGGCTTTATCTAAGCTTACGTTATCAGGCCAGCTGTTTAACGGCGCAAAACGCTGTAAACCGGCACCGGCACCGCCACGACCATCAGTTACCCGGTAAGTACCGGCACTGTGCCAGGCCATACGCACAAACAAGCCGCCGTAATGACCAAAGTCGGCAGGCCACCAGTCTTGCGAATTTGTCATCAACGCATGTAAGTCCGCTTTCACGGCTTCCAGGTCAAGCGTTTTGAATTCTTCGGCATAATTAAAGTCTTTGTCCATAGGGTCGGACAAAGATGAATTTTGACGTAAAATATTTAGCTTAAGATTATCAGGCCACCAATCATTATTACGTGTACCGCCGCCGGCCACGTTGTGCTTCATGGTGCCGTTATGAAACGGGCACATGCTGATGTCATTTGAGTTCGGATCCATAAGTTATGTTTTTATTTTTCTTGCAGAACGCTCTGCTTATTTAGGTTTTGATAAATGTAAAGTTAGGTGATGAAAATATGTTTTCACAATCGATTAATTCTATAAGTAATAACTAAATGTTATTTTATAAGTTCTGCAGACACATAAATCTGCCTTAATTTATAATGTGCTAACATTCAGTTTATGCAACAAGGGTAATTTTGCAACTATATTATTTCTTAATGCTAAACAACTTTTTAACAAAATTAAGCTTAGCGGGTACCCTTTTGCTTGGTTGCTTTAATTACAATAACACTTTAGCGCAAACACGCAGTATACGCTTACATAGCCACAACGACTACAAGCAAAACATCCCATTTTTGCAGGCGTATTATGCGGGTGCAGGCTCAATTGAAGCAGATGTTTACCTGCTAAACGGACAACTTTATGTGGCACATGAAAAACAGGAGATAGCTGCCGGTCGTACGCTTACCGAATTATACTTAAAACCCTTAGCTGCTTTATATGCCAAAAACAATAATCACCCTTATGCAGATACAGCAGCAACGCTGCAACTGGTGATTGATATTAAAGAAGATTATGCCCATGTAATACCGCAATTGCTGAAAGAGTTGAAGCCTTATCAACAAATGTTTAATTATCCGGCCGATAAGAATGCCGTGCAGTTGGTTTTGAGCGGCGACATGCCGGCCCCTGCCCTGTTTAATCAGTATCCGGATTATGTTTATTTTGACGGTCGTCCCAATATCAACTACCGGCCCGAAGAATTGAAACACGTATCCATGATTAGCGATGCGCTGTCTAACTATACCACCTGGAATGGCAAAGGCTCGCTTACTGCGCCCGACTCGGACAAGGTAAAAAGTGTCATAAATGCGGCGCATGCGAATAAAAAACCGTTTCGCTTTTGGGCAACGCAAGACAGTCCTAATACCTGGATACAGCTGGAAAGGCTGGGGGTTGACTGGATTAATACCGACCACCCGCAGCAGGCGCATGATTTTTACGTCAACAGAGCAAAGCTTTTATATACCAACCCCACACCTTACCCGGTTTATCAACCTACTTTTAAGAGCGATGGCAGTAAAGGGAAAGTAAAAAACGTTATTTTGCTGATTGGCGATGGTATGGGCCCGGCGCAAATTCAGGCCGGGTTAACGGCCAACCATGGGTTGCTTAATATGCTTCAATGCCGCAACATTGGTTTTTCACAAACCCGTGCAGCCAATAACGACAATACTGACTCGGCTGCGGGGGCTACCGCCATGGCCAGCGGTAAAAAAACCAATAACCGTTATATAGGTATGGATGCACAAGGTAAGCCCATCAGCAATTTGCCAGATACTTTGGCGACAAGGGGTATTAAAAGCGGCATCATTACCAGCGGAGATGTTACTGATGCTACACCGGCGGCATTTTACGGACATCAAAGCGAGCGCACCATGTCAACCGCCATAGCCAATGACTTGTTGAAAAGCCATGTTGATATTTTGGTGGGCTCTAATCAGAAAAGCTTTCTCCAAAACCCCGACCCTGATTTTGTTACGAAACTCAAGCAACAGGAATATAGAATTGATACCACACTGGCTGACTTTAATAAAGCCGGCAAAGGCAAGCATCTGGTTTTGCTGAACGATGCCGGTACCAGGTCGGTTTTAAAAGGCCGGGGCAATATGCTGCAGACCTCGTTAAAGCAAACCATTAAATTACTATCGGCCAATAAAAAAGGCTTTTTTGTAATGACCGAAGGAGCACAAATTGATTACGGCGGTCACGCCAATGACCTGCCTTATACCGTAACCGAACTGCACGACTTTGACAGAACTATAGGTGAAGCGCTGAAATTTGCTGATGAAGACGGAGAAACGTTAGTGATTATTACGGCCGACCATGAAACCGGAGGGTTAAGTCTGCTGGATGCATCTACAGCCCAAGGCATGGTTTTAGGCAATTTTAGCACTAATGACCATACCAGCATTAACGTACTGGTAATGGCTTATGGGCCGGGCTCGCAGTACTTTAACGGCACTTATCAGAATACCGAAATTTATCACAAATTATTATCATTAATGTTAGGCTCTAAGTAAACAAAGTGGCCGTGCACTTGTTGTTGCATTTGAGAAGAGGGGTTAAACTTAACGGGGTAAACATATTACCATAATGTACGCCCTTTATGTTTGCGCAATAATTACACAAATGTCAAATCATATTTTAATATTAGAGGATAATCAGGACATCCTTCAATTGATGACGGAAGTACTGGAGCAAGAGGGGTATAAGGTTACAGGGCTAACCTATTGTGAGAATATTATTAAAACGGTTGAGGAGCACCAGCCGGATTTGGTGATGCTTGATTTTCTGTTACATGGCATTAACGGCGGCGAACTTTGCCACGAAATAAAAAGCCATGTTGCCACGCGCCATTTGCCGGTTATTATTATTTCGGGCTACCCACGCGTATTGCAATCGCTGGGCGATTACGGTTCTGATGCCTTTGTGGCCAAACCGTTTTCAATCGACGAGCTGGTGTCGGCCGTGCACAAATGTTTACCGGTTGCCATGGCAGCAATTTAACATTCGCTATCTACCTTCTACCTATGCATAACTAACGCAAAACCTCACCAGGGTTTTGCGTTTTATTTATTTGCAAAACTTACTCACCCTCTCTTTTTCATGAACTTTAAATTAAACGCTCAAATTACCCGGCGCGCGCTGGCTATGGTAGCCTTATGCGTAAGCAGTACAGCATTTGGCCAGGCTAACCATGTTAACCCCTGGATTAACGAAAATCCCATCATCCCTCCTACTGCCGGTATTGGCAAAGGCCTTTGGCTAAAAGGCGATTTGCATGTGCACTCGCGCCATAGCAAAGAATCATCCAACAACCCCATCGCTAAAATTGTAAACTTTTGCAAAACTACCGGGATGGATTACGTGTGTATTACCGACCACGATAATCATGTAAATGGCGATGTGGCGCACAACACCTGGGCCGACCCCGAGTTTAAATCGGAATCGGTACTACTACTTTACGGTGCCGAATGGACAACTACCCGGGGGCACGGCAACGTATTTTCGGCCGTACCTTATGACCACCAGCGGCTGTTTGACGTGCGCGACCAGCGCGATGTAGCCGTGGGTACGGTTAAAAAGCAACTGGGCATCCACCTCTCCGCCAATCACCCCAGCGGAAAAGACCATTTTGGGTATTCGTATGATATGCTGGGATCACTAGAGGTGTGGAACTCGGTATTGTGGTCTAAAAATGCCGAAGCGGTAATGATTTGGGATGATATGCTGTCTTCAGGCCGGAAGCTAACCGGGCGTGGTGGCAGCGATGCACACCATGGCGTACCTGATAAACCTGAACTGGCTACACCCAACAGCAAACAGGCCCAGGCTAACTATGTGGGTACCCCAACTACCTGGGTATTTGCCACGGCACGTACTAAACAAGCTGTTGTTGATGCCCTTACCAATGGCCGTGTATCTGTAAGCGCCAACCCTTACGCGCCCCGTGTAGAGTTTTACGCTGATTTAGACCAGGACGGTAAAACAGACGTAATGATGGGCGATAACGTAAAATCTACAGGAAAGCCCGTTAAGTTCCGTGTGCAGTTAAGCGGCAACACTGTGGCTGATAGTGCCTATACCATTAAAGTAGTTAAAAACGGCGGCCCTTTCGGCACTTTCAAAGCTACCGGCAAATCACCGGTTTACGAGTTTACCGACACACCCGAAATCACCGGTCGCACTTACTATCGTGTGGTGGTTGAAGGTCCCGGTACCGATTATCCGCAGGTCCCGCAAGCCAAAGCACTAAATGGCAATATGGTCGGCCTGTCTAATCCTATCTATTTTAATTTCGACCCTAATTTCTAATTAATACTAAAAGGTCTATGCATCGGCGTGATGCATAGACCTTTTATTTTAAAGTAACTACTGGTCTAAATAGTGTCTATTTACTCAGTGTAGTTTCATACAAAATATTGCCCTTGTAACTCACGGCTTTCATGCGGAACTGATTAGCATTAACCGAGAAATACATATAGCCGTTTTCGGAAGCAGCAAAGCGATTGTAATTAACGCCGCCGGTTACCGGCGTGAGTTCAGAACCTGCCCCAGAGATAAATAAGTGGGTGTGCCCGTCGGGCTTGTTGTGCTGTAAAGAATGCTCATGGCCTGTCAGGTAAATATCAACCTTGTTTTCTTCCAAAATGGGCGACAGTATTTTCCGCATCTCGAGCGTGTCGAAGTTTTTAATGCGCGGGCCTACCGAGTAATGCGGATGATGGCCAACTACTACTTTCCACTTTACATCTGCCGGTGCCTGCTTTAAGGTTTGCTTTATCCAATCCAGTTGCTTATCGGGTTGCTGGTCTTTTAAATTATAAACAATAGGCTGGGTATCTATAAACACAAAAAGTACTTTACCATTACCTGCGCCTAACGATACCTCTTTGCTGTAATACCGGGCAGGCATATTCCAGCGGCGGCTTACTTTGCTGTAATTTATCTGCGCATCAGGCTCAGAGCCATAATCGTGGTTACCCAAAATAGGATACCAATCGCATTGCAACGAATGAGCCGTATAAACATTCTCGAACGAATAATGCAGCAAGGGGTCGTGTTCGCTCACTACGCCCCGGGGATAAAAATTATCGCCGGTAGAGATAACAAAGTTGTTGGGATTTGAAGCCGCCCACTGCCCCATTTGTTTGGCTGTTTCTAATTGCAGGTACTCGCCGTTCCGCCCCCAGTCGCCCAATGCTATAAAATGAAGATTATAGTTACCATCTGCCGGGGCAACCATCGATATATCTTCACTTTCCAGGTAAGTAGGCACGCTTTCGGCCAAGCTATCGAGCGGAGCAATCAGCGAAGCGCCAATGGTACCTAGCGCGGTACTTTTTACAAATTTTCTACGGTCCATTATGAAAGTCTTGTAACGTTTCTCTGTTTTACTTTATCGCTTTGCTAAGCGGGTTGACTCTAAAATACTTGTTGGCTCCATCAAAACTTACCACATAGTCCGACTTAAAGTGTGTACTCTTGAGGTAATAATCGGTCGTAATAATCTGTGCGCCGGATTGGCAGGCAGCTTCCAGGCCCGACCTATCGTTAGCTCTGGCCTGCTCGGTATCGGCATCAGCACGGGTACGGATGATGTAACCTTTTTTAACCAATTGCGGAATTTCCGGGTCTTTGGGGTTGTTACGGAACATGGCTGCCGCCTCGGGTGTACCCGGCAAGGCGTTGGCAAACAGCACACGTCCTTTGAGCGATGGATGCCCGGCCATATACATATCGCGTTTAGCGCCGCTGTCGTCCAGTATAAACATAAACTTACCTTTGGCTGCGTTTAGCGCAGGCCAGTTGTTGTGCAACACGGCACTTTCAAGCGTGTTGTATTTACCTCTTACCATGTCGGGCGTAATTAGCCGGTTGGCACCTAATCCTTCTAAAATGGTGCGGTCCAACTCATCAAAAGTTTTGGCAGTAAACGGCTCAGGCTCAACAAATGCCGGGTTTGTCGGCTTGCCATCTTTAGCCTCAAGCGTAATAAAAATGGGGCGATGATTGGGGTGGACTACCGACCATTGCTTTAACGCAGCTAAGCACTGTTTAAAGGTGAGATAATCGCTCCGAAAATCAAGCTCGGGTACGTGCAGCATTTTAAAACCGGGCTGCTTCATTACACCTGCGGTATCATAAGGTGCCTGGTTTTTGGCCCAATCCAAGCCTTTAGGATGAGCGTACCGGCCGCCTTTCTCGTCGGCATAAACATCCAGTTCGAGGTTTAACAGGCCCATGTTCAACTGGTCAAGGATAGGAATATGCTCATAATCCAACTTGGCAGCCGACTGCGGGTCCTGCTTTTGAAATGCGGCAAACAAAGCCGGGTCAATAGCTTTCTTGTAGCTGTTATGCGACCCGATAACCTGTATTTGGTTAATCCTGATGTTGCCATTATCATTAGCTTTCAGGGCCATCAGGGTAACTAAAAAAAATGCGGCTAATATAAATTTCATGATGCTGTAAATTAAATAAGCACCCGGGCACAACAGCCCGGATGCTCGGTTAAAAATATCAGAATTTAGCGGTTATTAATAACCTGGGTTCTGAATCAGTTTATTATTCAGCCTGATTTCGCTTATAGGCACCGGGTACAGTCTGCGGTTAACGTCCTTGTTCATGCTCAGATTATCGTTAGGCAGTGGGTACTCTTTTTCGAACAAACCAAATCTAATCAGGTCATTACGGCGCCATCCCTCCCACGATAGTTCGCGGGCACGCTCGTCCAGTAAGCCATCTAAGGTAATGCCGGTTACCTGCGGCGCATTAGCACGACTACGCAAACGGTTCACCAGAAAATCCGGTGTCTGTAGCACACCGTTTACAGCCGTGGCGGTAGCACCGCGTAGTATAGCCTCGGCCTTCATTAAGTAAACGTCGGCCAAACGGAATACCGGCACGTCGTTACCGTTTAAGCGTGTTGACTGGATAATGGTAGGGTCCGGATAATACTTAATTGACCTTACACCTGATGCCTGAGATGCCTGCGTATTACCCAAGTCCATAGGCTTGGTAGTAATCAATACCAGGTTAGGCGTAATTACAATTTGCTGGTTGGTACCTGGATAGTTAGCCGGCTGGCTGGTGAAACCGCCGTTACCATCAGGAATATACTGCGGACCGTTTAGCCAGGTATTGTTACGCACGTCGCCGCTCAGGTTAAACCGGGCATAAAACTCGGGTGTAGTGCTCATGGCAATACTTAAAGAAACCTGGAAACCATAAGAAGGTGCCAAAGCCGCAAAAAAGCCGAAACGGGTAAACTGGTTACCGGGTATTTGCTGGTCGTAAGGCACTGCAAAAATGGTCTCGTTAATCTGCGGACCGTTATTAGGTAAAAAGATGTCGCGGAATCGGGCGTCTAAAGTATAGTTGGTATTTTTCTGAATGTTATCGGCCATAGTAACCACATCGTTATAACGTGGCGTACCGGTATAAACCGCAGCATTTAAATACAGTTTAGCCAGTAAAGCATAAGCCATAGCTTTAGTTGGTCGGCCGTACTGCAATTTATTCACGTCGCTGCTGGTGCTTTTCTCGGGCAATTGGTCAACAATAGCTTTCAGTTCGCTTTCAATAAACTCAAAAACTTTGGCTCGCGGCTGGGTAGACGGCAAGTCGTTTACCGGGAAACTGGTGATAATAGGCACATTGCCGTAAGTGTCCATCATAAAAAAGTAGTACAACGCCCGCATGGCCCGTACCTCGGCAAGACTGGCAGCCTTAGCAGATTCGGACACTGATGAAGCACTGGTCAAACCAATCAGTCGGTTGCAGTTGGTAATGCCACCAAAGCCCCACTGCCAGATGCCTGTTACGTTAGGATGGTCAACCGTCCAGGTGTGGTAATGCAACTGGCGGTATTGGCCACCATCATCAAAGTTACCATCGCGGGCCGGAATAATGGCCTCATCGGTAGATAGCTCCTGCATACGCCAGTAGTTAATGGCATAGTTAGATGACAGGTTGGTATAAATGGTACCAAATAAGGCAGCATAATCTGATGATGTGGTTGGAAAGTTATCTCTTACATATTGTGATTCTACCGGTACGTCGAGTTTGCGGCAAGAATTCATACTCATAGCAACAGCAACGGCTGTTAATAATGCGTTTATCTTTTTCATATCCGTATGTGCGGTATTAATTAAAATGAAGCCGTTACACCAAAAATGTAGGTGCGGGTTTTAGGATAAAAGTTGTTGTTATCAATACCCGGCGTTAGGCCACCGATGTTAATTTCAGGGTCGATGCCACGGTATTTGGTGATGACGAAAATGTTGTTGCCCGATAGATACAGGCGGATGTTTTTGATAGACTGGCTTTTAGGCTTAATGTTGTAACCTAATGTAGCGTTATCCAATCGCAGGTAAGAACCGCTTTCCAGGAAACGGTCGGAAATCAGGTAACCGTTGATGTCGTTATAAGATTCGCCCAGTGTAAAACGCGGGATGTTCTGAATTTTCGAGTCAACCGGGTTGTTCAGGTTGGCCAGCGTAGCATTCAAAATTTTGTTGCCTAACACGCCCCGCACCAGGAAATTTAAATCAAAGCTTTTATACCTGAACGTGTTGGTCCAGCCGTAAATCAGTTTAGGCTGAGCGTTACCGGCAATCATAGCATCAGTGGTTAATGGCTGGCTGGCCGTAACCGAACCATCTGCTTTTTGATAGGTACTTACACCTCTGTCGTTCTTACCTAAGTAATGCCACAAATTAAAGGTACCGATAGGATAGCCCGGTTGCACAATCTGACTGTAGTTGCCTGACTGCCCTTTACCACCCAATTGTGCAGTTTGGAAATAGTTGAGCGTATAAATATCGTTAGATAGCTGCTCAACTACGTTTTTGTTGTGTGCAAAGTTGAACGACGATTTCCAGCTGAAATCTTTATTGGTTACCGGGATAGCCGTTAACACAAACTCAATACCCGAGTTTTTAATTTCACCTACGTTGGCCGTGATGGTAGGCACATAAAACTGGGTAGTAGATACGGCGTAGTCCGTGTAAATCAGGTCGGATGTTTTCTTGATATAATAATCAACTGAGCCGGTGATGCGGTCTTTCAGGAAGCCAAAATCCAAACCCAAGTTTACGGTAGCAGTACTCTCCCACTTTAAATTAGGATTATCGTTACGTACCGGACCAATAGCATTAGTTACGTTACCATTATAAATAAACTTGGCATTTCCGGGCGGCGTACCATAAACCAACAAAGACGAAAACGCGTTGAAACCTTCGCTATTACCAGATACACCATAACCGGCCCGCAGTTTTAAGTCACTGATAGACGGTACTTGCTTCAGGAAATCTTCGTCGGCAATGCGCCATGCTGCCGATACAGCCGGGAAATATCCCCAACGATTGTTTACACCAAAGGCAGACGAACCATCATTACGCAGTGAGGCATTGAATAAGTACTTGCCCTTGTAATTGTACTGCGCACGACCGTAAAAAGAAATCAGTCTTAACGTAGATATCGGGTTGTTATCAAAACTAATTTGTGACAGTGATGATGGGTTAGACAGATAAAGGTTATTATAAGTCAGATTATCGTTAGAAAAATTTTGAGTAGTTACCCCAAAACCATCACTGGTACGGTCTTGCTGAAAAGAGTAACCACCTAATAACTTTAATGAGTGATTACCAAAATCGCGATCATAATTAAAATAAGATTCGAGGATAGTACTGGTATTGAGGTAAGATGTACGTGTAGCCTGACCGCCAAAGTTAACTGCCAAACCAGAAGCGCTATTAAAATAACGATTGTAATTGGTTTGGTCGCGCTGCGTGGCTGCTGATGCCGTAAACTTCAGGCCTTTCAATATATCAACCTGTACAATACCGTTAATTAAGGTTTTTTCGTTGTTGGTTTTGATAAAGTTATTATCAAGCAGCGATAATGGATTTAACGTACCGCTACCGGTTCTGCCGTAAAACTCTTTGTAAGTTCCGTCAGCATTAAAAGGACTTACGGTAGGCAGGTAAAATAAAATACCCGGTAAAATCTGCTGTTGTACAACATCCTTGTTGTTAGTTTTACTGTTGGTGATAGACAAGTTTAACCTTAAGCGGTTATTAAAAAAGCGCTCATTTAAATAGCCTTTTAAAATCAAACGCTCCAGCGAAGTATTTTTTAAAATACCGTTGTTTTGAAGGTAGTTAGCACTCGCTCCATAATCTGAAGTTGCATTGGCACCACCGTACGATATGTTGTGGCTTTGCGAATAACTTCTTCTAAGTGCCAGTTTCTGCCAGTTAGTGTTAGAACCGTCATCGTTTAATACGGGAACCAAGGTTTGGCCATTGCTGCGCAAATAATCGCGCAACTCGTCGCCACTCAGCATATCTATCTGTTTCGAAACATTTTCGGTCGATGCATAACCGCTGTATGACAGTCGGTTTTGGCCTGCTTTTGAGCGACGGGTAGTTACCATAATTACACCGTTAGCCGCACGTGCACCGTATATGGCCGTAGCCGATGCATCCTTTAAAACGTCGATACTTTCGATATCGGCAGGCGCTAATAAATCAATAGAAGCACCAGGTACACCATCAATTACATAGAAAGGCTCTTGTGCTACACCCGCGCGCAAAGTAGACGGACCACGTAAAATGACAGCAGGGCGCTGGTTAGGGTCGCCGCTCTTGGTAACGTTTAAGCCGGGTACCTTACCTTGCAGCAACTCTGCGGGAGTGGTTAATACGCCGTTATTAAACTCCTCGGCTTTAATAGTCGTAATAGAGCCGGTTACATCTTTTTTGCTTGCGGTACCGTAACCAATTACTACTACATCTTTCAACTGTTTTTGGTCGGGCATCAACTGTACGTCAAGCGAGGTACCGGTTGGAGCAATTTCCTGCGTAGCAAAGCCAAGCGAACTGAAAACTAAAATTTCGCCGCCGCCGTTGGCAACCAAATACTTTCCTTCAGCATCGGTCATGGTGGCTTTGCCCGAACTTTTTACGGTAACCGTAACGCCGGGCAAGGGCTGTCTTTTTTCGTCCGTCACGGTTCCGCGCACGGCACGGTTATTTTGCTGCGCAAACAGCGACACTGTACTTAACAATAAAGCAACAAGCATCAACAGCCTGGTACTAAATGTTAAGTAAGTTTTGGGGATTACGTTAGATAAGTAACGTTTTTTCATAAAAATTAATTGGGTTGAGTGTTGATTAATAGAATAGCTTACGATTAACAATTCCGCAAAATAAACGCTCATATATTACTACACGATCAACAGCAGGTTATAATAGTTAGAAGATTTGAACCAACGCTTGCCAATTTAAAAATGCAGTCAATTACATATAAAATACTATCTATCAGCTTCTTATAAAAACAGCGATTATTTTGCACTGCAAATGGCATTTATAAACTGTTGATGCAAAATTCACAACAAGTAAACATTCGACATTATAGCTTTACGCACACACACTCACCCCTGATGGCATCTAAACGGCTTGCTTTTTTAGTTTTATTGATACTTTGTTTTACGGCTAACCTGCATGCCCAAAACTCACAAACCATCATCCGTTCGGGCCACATCGACTCGGCTGATATTTTTAAATTGATTTATGTACCTATAAAGGTTCCCGACGGCATTACCGGGATAAGCGTTAAAGAAGAGTATTCTAATCCATCTAAAAACGTACTGAACATGGGTATTTTTGGTGAAGAAGGTTATGATTTGGGCAATGCGGCCGGCTTCAGAGGCTGGTCGGGCGGGGCTAAAAAGGAGTTTTTCATCAACGAGGCCCAGGCATCAACCGGTTATGTTGCCGGCCCCGTTAAAAAAGGCACCTGGAACATTCTCATTTATCCTTCTACAATTGATAGAGAAGGCATCGACTGGAAACTGACCATCACGCTTATCTCAGGCACGCACCAAGTTCCGTTTAAAGCAGCGCCGGCTAAAACAACAGTTAACAACAAAGCCGGCTGGTACCGTGGCGACCTGCACATGCATACCCTACATTCAGACGGCAAACGTACGCAGCAGGAACTGGCCGATGAAGCAGTGGCCAAGCATTTGAATTACATCATCTCTACCGAACACAATACCAACAGTGCTAACCTGCAATGGGGCAAATATGACAGGAAAAATCTGCTCATTATTAATGGTGAAGAAGTAACGACTACAGCCTATGGCCACTGGAATGCCATAGGTTTAAAACCACAAACCTGGATTGAATGGCGTTACGCACCGAAAGACAACACAATTAAACGCTACACCGAACAAGTACATCGCGATGGCGGATTGTGCATCATCAATCATCCTTTTTATACCCCTACCCTTACCAATGGTTTTGCATTTAACCCTGCCTTTTTTGACGGTATAGAAGTTTGGAATGGTAACTGGGATGCGCTGGATGAACTTGACCTGAAGTGGTGGAACGATTTGTTAAAAAGCGGAAAGCGCATGCTGGCCATCGGCGCCAGCGATACCCACGTGAGCAGCGGCTCACCCAACAATTTGGGTACGCCGCAAACTATAGTTTATGCCAAGACGCTATCACAAACAGGCATCATCAACGGTTTACGGCAAGACAAAGCTTATATCACCTCCATTCCTGATTTAAAGCTTGATTTATCTGCCGAGCACGCCGAGAAAAGGGCTGGTATAGGAGATGAATTGATATCAAACGAAAATGTGCAGGTCAGCATTAGCCTCACGTCAACCCTTGTCCCAGCCGATGCTACTTTAACCTTAATTGGTTCACAAGGTATTATTCAATCTTTAAAGACGACTAACACCTCCGGCTTAGATATTAATATTAAAAATACGTCCTATTTACGTCTGGAGCTTAGAGATAGCAATGGGCAGATGCTGGCAATGACTAACCCGATATGGATAAAAGCTAAATCATAACGCGCTCAAAGTTTTTCGAAACATCAGCTAATGCCTATGCTGATACCGAAAATAAATGGCCTTTATAATCTGATACTTAGCCCAAATGAGTTTGTAATTGATGATGATTTGTAACTTAATATAGCTTAAAGTAGTAAAAGTACCCAATAGCATTGCGAAAATTACAAAGTTACTATAGCTTTGTACTCAAAAATATAATTTATATCAATTTTATCAGTTTGTTGTTTACCTGTATTTAGGTGCTAACAATACATTTTACCATGGCCGAAAAGATTCATATTTTGTACGTAGATGACGAGGAAAACAACCTGATATCGTTTAAAGCTACCTTCAGGACCAAGTTTGATACATCCGTAGCTATAAGCGGTGACGAGGCGTTGAAAATTTTGGCAGAGAAACCCATCGAGGTTATCATCACCGACCAGCGGATGCCCGGCATGACAGGTGTACAGTTTCTGGAAAAAGTGATTGAAAAATATCCTGATTGCATGCGTATACTTTTAACAGGCTATGCAGATATGACAGCGGTAATTGATGCGGTTAACAAAGGTAAAATATTCCACTACCTCACCAAGCCCTGGAACGAGGAGGAACTGGATAAAACCATTAGAAACGCCTACAGCAAATACCTGGAGAACGAGGAACTGAAGAAAATGAATAAGGAACTGAATACCTCTAATGACCAGTTAGAGTTTTTACTGCGGCAACGGTTACTCTCTTAAACAGCTGCCCTGCTTTTTTTAATTTATTCTTGCTCTTACCTCTGTTACAATGGCATCAAAGGCTGCTTTAGTGAGCGGCTTATCCATCATTTTAACAATGTTTTCGTTACTGTAAACACGGCTTTTGTCATTCCGGTTCATGGACGATGATAACACGTAAATGATATATTTATTGCGGATAGTAAGCGGTAGCCTTTCAAATTCCTCTACAAATTCAAAGCCGCTCATGATAGGTAAACGCAAATCAAGCAGTATAATGGTTAACAGGTCCGAATGCATGTCCGTGTTGTCGTTAATTTGTCTTAACGCAGCAATAGCATCCGTAAAAGTCACTACCTTCACGCTCTTATCGTTTTGCTGAATGATCTTTTTAGCAATAAAGCAATCCAGCTCGCTATCATCAATTATAATAAAAGCCAAATTCATGCAGCTAATTAAATAGAGGGAAGTATTACTTTAAATGTGGTACCCTGGTTCATTACCGAAGCTACTTCGATATGTCCGTTCAGTTTAAGTAAGGCTGTTTTAACATTGTATAAGCCAAAACCCGAACCCACGTTTTGAGAGGTAGCACGATAAAAGAGGTTAAATATCTCCCCGATGTGATTGCCCAGTATACCGATACCCGAATCCTTTACGGTAATTGTAGCCGAGCCATTATTAATTTCTACGTTGGCTTCTACGGCTTTTTCTGTTTTAGACTCGTCCTGGTATTTAAATGCGTTGGATAAAAGATTGTGAATAATCATTTTTATCAGCACTTTATCGCT
>CAJYSL010000062.1 GCA_913777515.1 uncultured Mucilaginibacter sp. | reverse complement strand
AGGAGTATCCGCATGTCAAAGTGAGCATAGCATCTTATTACCTTGATAAATATGAAGTTTCTAATGCTCAATATAAGACCTTTATTGAAGCCAACCCTCAGTGGTCAAAGCACAACATCCCGGATAGCTTGCACGACGGTAATTATTTGAAGGAATGGACAGGCAACGAGTACACGAAAGGGCAAGCAAACTACCCGGTAGTATATGTGAGTTGGCATGCTGCGTTAGCATATGCCAATTGGCAGGGCAAACGCTTACCAACCGAAGCAGAATGGGAGTATGCAGCAAACAATAACTCACCCGCGCCGCTCTTTCCGTGGGGCAATCAGTCACCTAACCCTAAGAAGCAAAATTTCATCAATTCAAATATCGGGCATCCGGTTCATGTAAATCAGTATAAGAGTAACGACTACGGAATTTAGCAGATAATGTTTCGGAATTTGTAGCAGACCAATGGTGGCAAGACAAATATGCCGAAATGAATGACGTTACAGGAAAGAAATATACATCCCATAGCGAGCCTAATAATATTGTTGTTAGAGGCGGAAACTATAACAGTCCACCCGCTGAGTTACGCACCACATACCGTCATAAACATAACCGGACCGAATGCAGCGGACTAATTGGTTTTAGATGTGCAAAATCTGCCAGCAAATTATACCGACGTTAAATAATGGATTGTTGGATTGAATAAACCCCCGACCCAGTTTTCATCCCTTTTTTTAGCATCATAAAATCATCAGTAAACAATTTTTTAAAACGTGCTGTTGATATAAAAAAATCACGCTATGTTACTGACCACCCAACAAGCCGCCGAATGGCAGGATATTTTATTGATGAATGCCCAGGCTACGCCACATTCGCCGTTAGAAGAAAGCCTGGCCGATGATGACGACGAAAGCTTTGACGATATGATGCAGGACGAAGATGACCTATATGAAGCCCGCAATGAAGACAATCTGCTGGCTCCCGGTGACGACGACCACCTGCCCGACGAAGAGTTACAATAAAGCTGCGAAGGCCTATTTGCAGCAACAAAGCCCGCACTAATTAAATCATGGCGATATGATAATCGCTGAGTTGCATTTTAATTTTGCCGGTTTTGGTGTCCATGCTACGCATTTTTTTGCGATCAATTTTGGTGTCTCTACCCATAAAGTTAAGTGGGATTTTTAGCCGTTCGATGGCAAAACCGGCCTCCATGTAATCAGGCAAAATATCAGCGTTTTTAGCGTACTGCATTAGTAAGGTATAAGAACCATCTTTTCGGGTATTCACTTCCGATTGCACAATCCGCACGGCCTTGGTATCCATATATAGCGTTACCAGCACCAAATCCGATTTACCATCCGTCGGGATGACGTTGATGACTTTGAGGTTTCGGCCGTCGCGCTTTTCTATCCCGCGGTCAACGGTGATGAAAGGATGCTTAAAAATTTCATTCAGCGAAAAATCCAGTCCGCGTTTAGGCAGCATCACAAAATCATCCGAAGAAAAAGCCATTTTCTTTCCTTTTACATATTTAATCTGCACTCTTTTGGTCGGCATCTTAATAAACGGCACATCCAGGTTCAGCGTTACCGCTGCCGAAAATTGTTTTACCGAATCCATACGCTGTTTAATACGCATTAAATCGGCATCCACTTTTTGTGCCTGTACAAATTGAGTACTTAAAAAAAACAACAGCAAAGCCAGCCTCATCATCCAATATCCTTTTTTTGAAAAGTAAAAATTCCTACCGCAGCAAACGCCACGATGTATAATATCAATAGGGCGTTGTTCACGCCGATTTTTAACCAGTCGGTTTCGTAATAAAAAAGCTGCTGCCAGGTATCAATCAGTTTAGGGAAGAATACGTTGTTCAGGCCCGCTAAACCAAAATCCGCCTTTAACAGCAAGTTGGTAACTATCAAAAACAGCGCGGCAGCAATCCAGGTTTTCGCGGCTTCTTTAATAAATACGGCCAGCGTAATGCTCACTACGCTATAAAACACCATGGCTATAGCTCCGGAAGCAAATGCCCAGCAAATACGCCTGAACGCTTCTTTGGACTCAAAAAAGTTGAGCGTACCAATGTATACTACCAAATCGCCGGTACCAAAAACGGTATAGGCCAGAGCAAAGGTGCTCAGCATCATAAACGCAATCACAAATACGGTAAAGACCATAGCGGTGATGTATTTTGCCCTAATAAACTGCCATTTCTTTACCGCCTGCAGCATTACCGCCTGCACGGTACCGTCTTTATACTCGTCCGTCATTAACCCCGAGGTTATAATCATGAGGATGAGCGGCACATTGAACCACAATGAGTTAAGCACGATGTACATAATGAGGTTACCGTTCAGCAACGTACCCTCAAAGTAAAACGACTGCCGCAGGTTGTTGAGCAGTAAATCAAGTATGGCACTGCCCTGATAATAGGCCGTAATGAAAATCAACAACTCAATCAGCAATATGGCGCCTAAAGCATAATAGGTTTTGCTTTGCTTCAGTATTTTTAGCAGCTCGGCTTGTAGTAATCGCCTCATGCAATAGGAGTTTTAACCAGCTCTTCTAACGAAAGCTCGGGTGTGCAGGAAGTGACCTGGATACCTTCGGCCAGCAGTTCATTTAATAAACCCGGTATCTCGCCGGCATTGCAGGTTACCTTGGCATCGTTAATTCCCATTTTAGCCCGGTACTTTTGCAACACCTTTGATGCGGCAATATTTTGTGCCGTAATACTAAAGTTGTGGATATGATTATTGATGAGTTGCCCAGTGGTACCGGCATTCACAATTTTGCCGCCGTCCATCACGTATAAATAATGACAGCACTTGCTCAACTCGCCCATTAAATGCGATGAAAGTAGGATAGCAATATTGTCTTTCTCCGCCAAATCGGTAATCAAACCAATCAGTGAAGATACGCCTGTAGGGTCGAGGCCCGAAAACGGCTCATCAAGCACCAGATATTCCGGCTCGTTCAGTAAGGCAATGGCAATGCCCAGGCGCTGTTTCATCCCCATCGAAAAATTACGCACCGGGTCTTTACGATTGAGCGGCAATCCTACTTTAGTTAAATACTGGTTTAGCGAAGCTACATCGGCAGGTGCGCCTTGGATGCCGGCAAATATTTTAAGGTTGTCGTGCGCACTTAAATATGGGTACAAGCCGGGCCGTTCAATAATCCCGCCAATGGGTTTGCTACGTGCCGAACTTACTTCAACAGTGCCGGTATCGGGCTTTATCAAACCGCACAAAATTCTAAACAACGTGGTTTTACCGGCACCGTTATGCCCTAACAGTCCGCATATTTGACCGGGTTGCATCCGGATAGATACGCTATCTAATGCTTTACCTGATGTGTAAGATTTACTCAGGTTGTTTCCAGTAAGCATTATAGGAGTTTTGAAGATTAAGTTGGCGGTAGTTAAACTTGGGCTCGTAGTACTTTTCCATAAACGTACGCGACCAGAAATATTTGCGGAACAAGAACAACGGGTCTTTTACCATAAAATGCGGAACAAAGTGATACCACTTAATCCCTAAACGGCGATAGTATAGCTGCACTTCTTCTTCCATCCCTAATTCACGTGCGGCCACTAAAAAAGCAATACGCTGGCATTTCGAGCCTTGATATAACCGTGCAATTTTAGGCGTAAAACCATGCACAAAAAGGTAGTCTTTAATGCGTTTGTAATTCTGAAAGCGCGACCAGGCATCCATAATAACCAAAAAGATGTGGCTGAATGCAAAAAGCATACTGCCAAACCAGAACAGGCTGAAGATTATAGCCTCCTCCTCATAGTTTTGTTTGAATTTGTGGTAGTAAAACAGCGACTCCAGTACAAACAACATGGATGAATAATACAGCATGCAGCCCACATTCCAGAAAGACACCGCATATAACGGTTGTTTAGGCAGCGTACGTGTTTTAATCATTTTGTAAATAACGGAAATATGTTAAGCAATAACGCTTATTACACAAAACGCAATATAATTAGTTTTAAATAAATCCCTCAAAAGTGATGACTACTTAAAACCCAGTTACTATAAATATTAACAACCGGAAGTTTTAACCCAATATTTCACGAATATCATCAGCCGAAAGCGACTTAATGAAGCTTTCTTCGGTAGTGATGAGTGACCGGGCTACACTTAGTTTGCGCTGTTGCAGGGCCAGTATTTTTTCTTCGACGGTGTCTTTGGTAATAAACTTATAGATAAATACATTTTTGGTTTGCCCGATGCGGTGGGTACGGTCTATAGCCTGTTGCTCAACGGCAGGGTTCCACCATGGGTCGAGGATAAACACATAATCGGCTTCGGTTAAGTTCAGGCCGACACCTCCTGCTTTAATCGAAATTAAAAACACCTGCGTTTTGGCATCCTGCTGAAAACGTTTAACCACCTCGCCCCTATTTTGGGTACTGCCATCCAGGTAAGTATACTTGATATTTTGCTTGTCGAAATACTGCCGGTAAATATTGAGCTGTTTGACAAACTGCGAAAAGATGAGCACCTTATGGTTGCCCTCCAATACGTTGGCCAGTGTATGTACCACATCTTCAAACTTACCCGAATCGCCCTCGTAACTTTCGTCAATCATTGACGGGTGGTTGGCAATCTGGCGCAGCTTAATCAGGCCTTGCAATACTTGTATCTGGCTTTGGGCAAAAGTACCGTCTTCCAGGCTTTGCAATAGTTCGTTGCGGTACTCAGATTTTACTTTTTCATAAACGGCGCTTTGTTCGTCGCTCATTT
>CAJYSL010000061.1 GCA_913777515.1 uncultured Mucilaginibacter sp. | reverse complement strand
CCTGGTTTCCGGCTTTGATTTTTACATGGCCCGCCATTTCTTTTTTGGCTACGAGTTTAACCTCGGTATTTCTAAAACCGATTGGAAAACCGTGCAGATCACCCAAACAGGTCAGGGTTCAGCAAACATACCCACATCCACCGGCAAAAATTCTACGGTTAATTTTGGTACATCGCTGCAAAACGGCATCCGTATAGGCTACACTTTTTAATACCTAACTTACATGAAAAAAGTATTAGCTTATGTTATGCTGTTAAGTACAGTGGTAGCATCATTTTACTTGCAGGGATGTAAAAAAGAACAAAACCCGGACCCCGAAATACAAACGCTGGAAGTTATTGCCTCATCGCCTGTAAAAGTTATGTTTAAAGGCAGCATCGTTAGCCGCGGCAAATATGGCGTGTCTGATTATGGCTTTATCTACGGCACCACATCCAATTTAGATGAAAGTAACGGCACCAAAGTATCATTAGGAACAGACGTACCTAACGGCGATTTTAGCAGGGAGGTGAACAATCTTACCGTGAACTCCATCTATTATTCAAATGTATTATATGCCAGAGCATATCTTAAAAACGAAAAAGGTACGGTATTTGGCAAAGTCATTTCAACCACTTTGCCAGCCATCACTGCGAGCGCATTGAGCCCGCAAAGCGGTAAATCAGGTGATTTGGTTACTATCACCGGGCAGTTTTATACCGCAACTGCCGACCAGGTTGTGGTCACCTTCAATAATATTAAAGCAAAGGTTACAGAAGCATCAGGCTCTAAAATAGTGGTTGAGGTACCGTCAGGTATTACTGTTGCTCATAACTCGCAAGTACCCATTGTAATAACCATTGGCGGACAGCGTGTAAACAGCAGTTACAATTTTACCATGCTGGCTAATGTTAAAGATTACTCGCCAAAATCGGGTCCTGTCGGAACGATAATAACGTTTTCGGGAGATAACCTGCCCAGCTATTATAATTACAACAACATCAAAGTACTGTTTGGCACAACAGAAGGCAGTATATATTACAACTCGAACAGCTTCCAAGTAGCTGTACCTAATACAGTGACATCCGATAAGTTTGCAATATCTGTTGTGGTGAATGGCGTAACTACTATTTTGCCAGGAGAATTTTCGGTGGTTGCACCAACCATTACGTCGATATCGCCAACATCAAGCTTACCAGGCGCTACATTTACAATTACCGGAACAAACTTCCCTACCAGCTTTTCGCCAACGCTTATGTTTGGAAGTACAACTGTTTATGTAGGCAGCATGTCTAATACCATGCTTTCCGGTTACATACCATCAAACATGAGTCCGGGCACCTATGATGTTACTCTAAAGGCTGGGCCAAATACCATTACAGCACCGCAGAAACTTACAATTCTTGCACCTAGTGTTTCTGGCTTCTCGCCAAGCTCAGGCAGCCCGGGAAGAGAAGTAAATATTTCAGGTAATTTCATTTCAGGAAGCGCTTATAACGTTTACTTTGGTTCTACCTCCACATATGGAACCGCTACATCATCTACCAACCTTAAAACTACGGTACCAGGATATATCAACCCTGGCAACGTTAAAATAGCGGTGCAGTTTAACAACCAAAACATATCTGCCAGCGGAGATTTTACGATCATAGGCCCAAGTATAACCGGTTTTACACCAGCATCAGGCGTTGCAGGAAGCATTGTGACCATAACCGGAGCAGGATTTGGAAACAATATTTATAATAACGTATCGGTTAAATTTGGCTCTACTAATGCAACAATACTCAGCGTAACTGATGACACCATCAGAGCCACAGTACCATCCGGCGTGTTAGGCGCCATGAAAATAAGTGTAACATCTAATGGACAGACCATTGTTAGCACTAATAACTATACCGTTACTAACTAAATAAAACTATTTAGTTATGCCAAAGGTGCTGGTTTAAATAATCAGCACCTTTTTTATTTATTGACCATCAATCCAACTGCTTCAAAGCTCAGCGGCTGCTTGCCCGCGTTATTTTGCTTTTGAGATGATGGCTTGCTACCGGCCTGGCGCTGTGCATCAAACGCGTTAAATTGCTTGGTTGCCACGCCCGATATAATTACCTCGCGCCCTTTGATGTTAGGTGGCAAACTGATACCATCGGTTTTAAAGCGGGCATCAATTACCTTTCCGTTACCGGCATCAATAGTAAAGGCTCCTTCTTTGGTATCGGTTACTTTGAGTACTTTACCTACAATGGCTGTACTGATACGGGTACGTTTACCCATAAATGAATCAAGTTTTGAGGCTGGCATCAATCCTACTGTACTTGGTTTGGTGCCAAACACCATCCCATGGGGTAGCTTAACCGGCTGCTGTGCTACTACAGTGAGGTTTACAATTGCTAATAAAAAGGCTGAAAAAAATATAAGGCGCTTCATCATCGTAATATTTTCGAAACTGATAACAAAGGTCTGTCCGTTTTGCTTTGCGTTAACAAACTTTAACACTTCTTTGCCATAATATTGCTTAAGGTTTAGTTAATTAGCACACTGAAACAAAAACAGGTGATTAACTTTGTAATAGCCCGTCTGTAATGTTATCATATTTTATAACGTATAGCCGATTAGGGAAAGGCATTAAGTTGATGGCACCTTTGACAATTAGATTTTCGATGACATTGAAACAGATTTACGCGTTTAAAAATGGTTTGCTGGCTTGCTTTTTAGCATCGGCTGTGGGTATGGCTGGTTGTAATAAATCAACCAACGTTGACCCGGTAGCTCCCTCAGCAGTCACTGTACCTGTATTGGCTAACCTGACATCAACCGGCGTACAGGCAAGCGGCATGCTTATCGATTACGGCTCATCTCCCCTTATTACCGCTACGGGTGTGGTGTATAGCGCGAGTAACTCCAACCCTACCATAAGTGATTCAAAAACCAGCGTGGGCACCAGCGCAACTTTTAAAAGCGATGTAACGGGACTTACGCCCAACACTACTTATTATTTAAGAACCTATATTACAACAGATGCCGGAACAGGTTATGGCAGCGCAGTAACTTTTAAAACCAGCGCCAGTACAGCCGATACCAGTGTAACTGTATCTACCCTGGCCGGAAGCGGTACTGCAGGCTTGGCCAACGGCACGGGTGCCAATGCGGCCTTTAACAGTCCGAGCGGTACTGCAGTTGATGCACAGGGCAATGTTTACGTAACCGACTCATTTAACCACCTGATTCGTAAAATAACGCCTGCAGGGGTGGTAACTACCTTTGCCGGTAGCGGAGCGCTAGGCTTTAGCGGTGGTACTGCCACTACGGCACAATTTTATAGCCCAAATGGTATAGCGACTGATGCTGCGGGTAATGTATATGTATCTGACCTGGGCAACAATGCTGTTTATAAAATTACTAGCAACGGCACAGTAACCATATTGGCCGGAAGCGGTACAGCCGGGTATGTAAATGGTACCGGAGCAACAGCTGCCTTTAACGCCCCACAGGGTTTAGTGGCCGATGCATCAGGCAATATTTATGTGGCCGACCAGGGTAACAACCGTATTCGTAAAATAACATCAGCCGGGGTGGTAAGCACGCTTGCCGGAATCGGTGCCGGAGGTAATCTTAACGGCGATGGTGCTTCGGCCACCTTTAACCGTCCTTATGGCTTGGCTATTGATGGTTCGGGTAACTTATATGTAACCGACCAGGGAAACTATGCCGTGCGTAAGGTAACCTCAGCAGGCGTGGTGAGCATGCTGGTAGGTACCAGTGTAACCACAGGTTTATTGAATTCGCCAGCCGGTATCGCTATCGACTCGCAAGGCGCGCTTTATATCGCCGATAACAGCGGCCGTATTTTGACTATTACCCCGGGTAATGTATTATATACTTTAGCCGGTAAAGCCAACACCTCAGGTTTTGCTGATGGCTCAAAAACTACTGCGCAATTTTCTGCACCAACCGGTATTGCCGTTGATGCCAGCAAAAACATTTACGTAGCCGATTACAATAATAATCGGGTTAGAAAACTGGTAGTAACCACCCGGTAATTATTACACCTGATATTAAACGACAAAGGGTGCTGATTTTGCCAATCAGCACCCTTTGTCGTTTATGAGAGTAGTCCTATCCAAACAAAAGACCGAATACTTCTTCGATACGGCTTACAGGTTTGATTTCGATTTTATAGTGAGATATGTCGAGCTGGTTTTTCTCCTTTTTGCCCGACGGCAGATTGTATTTAGATATAAAAATTTGCTCAAAGCCAAGTTTTTGCGCCTCAGCTATGCGTTGTTCAATCCGGTTAACTGCCCTGATTTCGCCCGATAGACCCAGCTCGCCGGCAAAACAGGTTTTCGATGATATAGGCATATCCTCGTGGGATGAGATAATAGCTGCCGCCAAACCCAGGTCGATGGCCGGGTCTTCAACTTTGATACCGCCCGTAATATTTAAAAAAACGTCCTTAGTGCCTAAGCGAAAGCCGCAACGTTTCTCGAGAACAGCCAACAACATATTCATACGGCGCGTATCAAAGCCCGTAGCCGAACGCTGAGGCGTACCGTAGGCTGAAGTACTCACCAAGGCCTGCGTTTCGATAAGCATAGGCCTGAGACCCTCTAATGTAGCACTGATGGTTATACCACTCAACGCTTCATCTCGTTGCGACAACAATATCTCCGACGGATTAGACACCTCGCGCAAACCGGCGCCCAGCATTTCATAAATACCCAATTCAGAGGCCGAACCAAAGCGGTTCTTGATTGCTCTTAAAATGCGGTATACATGATGCCTGTCGCCTTCAAATTGCAACACGGTATCAACCATATGCTCCAGTATTTTAGGGCCGGCTATCATGCCATCCTTAGTAATATGACCTATCAGGAATACCGGTGTCGAGCTCTCTTTAGCAAAGCGTAGCAGCTCGGCCGTACACTCGCGCACCTGCGACACGCTGCCTGGTGTTGACTCGATATGTGCCGAATACAGTGTTTGTATTGAATCTACAATTACCAAATCGGGTTGCAGCTGCTCAATCTGCTTAAAAATGTTTTGTGTGGACGTTTCGGTTAGGATAAAGCAGCCGCTTCCGCTCAACCCGGTAGCGCCCGGCTGTGGCGCCGAGATACGCTCCGCCCGCATTTTTATCTGCCGGTCGCTTTCCTCTCCTGATACATACAGTATTTTGGCAGCAGGCATACTTAAGGCCAGCTGCAACATTAATGTAGATTTACCGATGCCTGGTTCGCCGCCAATCAGCACTAACGACCCTGCGACAATGCCTCCACCCAATACACGGTTAAGTTCTTTATCTGGTGTTAAGATGCGGTGCTCTTCGGCGAAATCAATGCTGTTAACCGGCACCGCTTTATTAGCCCTTTGTGTAGAGGTAGATTTTGGTCCGCTGCTATTATTGCTCGGCTTCCAGTTCGGTATAGCCGCGTTAGGCTTTTCAACCACTTCTTCTACAAAGGTATTCCATTGCCCGCATGAAGGGCATTTGCCCAGCCACTTTGGCGATTCGTAACCGCAGCTCTGGCAAAAATATGCTGATTTTGTTTTAGCCAATTGATTTAGATATGCAAATTTTAGATGTACAGCGGTGCAAATGAGGTAATTCAAATGACGCCGTACAAAGGATTTTTATTAACTATAAATATACAACAAAGGGCTGATAGTAACTATCAACCCTTTGTCATTTGCTAATACATTTAGCTTTTGCTTATTTTTACGTTTAGAGTTTTATCTCTTCGTCCTTAGCGTTCATAAAATGGAACTCGGTAATCTGATAGGATGTATTGGCTTTAACCTTAATCCACTGTCCGTATTTAAAATACCATTTCATCTGTCGGCTTATCAGGCCTTTTTTAATGTAAGCTTCGATGTACGGGTGTACAACAAGCGTAATGTTTTTTTCATTTTGCTCTACCAGGATGTAATTGAAATTATTTTCAATATCATCTAACAGCAAAATGCTGGACCTGATGGTCCCGGTACCGTTACAAGTTGGGCAAACCTCGCTGGTTACAATATTCATTTCGGGGCGTACACGCTGACGTGTAATCTGCACTAAACCAAATTTGCTCGGCGGCAAAATGGTATGCTTGGCCCTGTCATGTGCCATCTCATCGCGTAAATAATCAAACAATTCTTTACGGTTGGTTGGTTTGTGCATGTCAATAAAATCGACTACCACAATGCCGCCCATATCGCGTAAACGTAACTGCCGGGCTATTTCGCGGGCTGCCTCTTTGTTTACCTGTAAGGCATTGTCTTCCTGGTTTTCTTTGTTTGCCGTACGATTGCCGCTATTAACGTCAATTACGTGCAGGGCTTCAGTGTGCTCAATAACCAGGTAAGCTCCACCAGCCAGGTTTACGGTTTTACCAAAAGCAGATTTGATTTGCTTTTCAATTCCGTAGTGCTCAAATATCGGATCGCGGTGCTTGTGCAACCTAACGATATTTTCCAAATCAGGCGATATCTCGTGTACATACGAACGTACTTCCTCAAAAATCGAGTTCTCGTTAACGTAAATATGCTGAAAATCAGCATTCAAAATATCTCTTAACAGTGTAGAGGTACGGTCAATCTCGCCAAGTATCTTTTTGGATGGGTCGGTAGCCGGCAAACGCGTCATGAAAGACTCCCACTTGGATATTAAATCCAGCAGGTCTTTCTGCATTTCGGTTACGCCCTTACCTTCTGATACTGTACGAATGATTACCCCAAAATTAGCGGGTTTAATACCTTCCACTATTTTGCGCAGACGGGTACGCTCTGTGTTGCTTTTGATTTTTTTAGAAATCGAAATTACATCAGAAAACGGCACCAGCACCACGTAGCGGCCGGCAATAGATAAGTCGGAACTGAGCCTGGGGCCTTTTGTTGAAATTGGCTCTTTGGCTATTTGTACCGGTATCAGCTGGTTTTTGGTTAACACCTCAGATATTTTACCTGATTTGTTAATGTCAGCCTCCAGCTTTAAATCGTCCAGCAATTTGGTTTGGTAACTCCCTCCACGTACCTGTTTGGTTAATTTGAGCAGGCTTTGCACTTGCGGACCTAAATCCAGGTAGTGCAAAAACGCATCCTTCTCGTATCCTACATCAATAAAAGCAGCATTAAGGCCGGGCATTATTTTTTTAACGCGGCCCAGGTAAATGTCTCCAACAGTGTAGTTATTGGAAATTTGCTCTTTATGAAGTTCTACGAGTTGTTTATCCTGCAACAGGGCAATAGTTGCCCCGGCAGGGGATGAATCGATAATTAATTCTTTTACCAACTGCTACTCCATTTCTTCAAAGCGGCATTACGCCGCGTACAATAAGAGGATAAAAACAAATAAAAAATTTGCCTGTACCTACCATAGTAAGCACAGGCAAACACACCGTTAAAACGGCTTATTTCTTTTTATGTCTGTTTTTTCTTAAACGTTTTTTACGTTTGTGGGTAGCCATTTTATGTCTCTTACGTTTTTTACCGCTTGGCATAGTACTTAATGTTTTAAAGGGTTATTTAATTTTTTAATTCGTTAATATAGTTGTCGATAGTTTGGCCCATGGTTGGGTCGCCCATCATTTCCTTACATTTTACATAGGCATCAATCGCCTCTTTTTTCATGCCCAGCTGTTTATAGCTTTCGGCCAGGTAAAAGTAAGGTTCTACCTTAGAACGCTTGGTATTTAAGGCAATCATATGCTGAAAACGCTCAATAGCTTTTTGATACTGGCCCGACTTCATGGCAAACTGCCCCAAATTTAAGTTTGCATTCCAATTTTCAGGCTCGGCACCAACCACTTCGCGCAACAGCATAATACCCTGCATTGGCGAACCGCCTTCAGGGTCGGTAATACCCAGGCTGGTTTGGTTTACATAAGCCACACCCAAGCCTGTTTTTGCTTCCAAATTGGCCGGCCTTAAAGCCATTGCTTTTTTGAAAGCCAGGATAGCATTGCTTACAAATGTTGGCTGCATGGTAGTATCCTGTGTAAATTTGTAGGCATCGTTAAAACGGCTGCCTGCAGTAAACCAATTTTCAAAATCGTTTTTGGCTTGTGCCAAATCCATATAATAGAAAGCGGCAGGTGCAGGCTGGTTTACGTTATCCCACTCGTGCGCAAGTTCGGTTTGCAGTTTAAGCTTTTCGCTTGCCGAACCCGCCTTTTTCAAGGCTTCTTCAAGCGATGTAATTTTACCGGCTAAATCGGTACCGATGGCTGATTTTGCCGGTACAGATACCGCAGCCACGTTTATTTTGCTTGCAACCGGGCTTTCGGTTGCTTGTTTGCCCGGAGCAGCACGCTCTTCTTTTGGCTTAACCAATCCCTTAACGGGCTGTAAATACAAATAGCCCATTACCGCAACCACGGCCACTACAGTAACTATTTGCTTTTTAATCATATTATTAAGCTTTGCTTGATTTAGTTTTATTACCTGTTCTTACTTTCTCAACAAAAGTTTTGGCTGGCTTAAAGCTGGGCACAAAATGTTCAGGTATAATAATAGCGGTATTTTTTGAGATATTACGTGCGGTTTTCTTAGCTCTCTTTTTTACAACAAAGCTACCAAAGCCTCTCACATATACGTTCTCGCCGCTTACCATCGATGTTTTAACTACTTTAAAAAACGCCTCAACAGTCTCCTGAACATCAACTTTCTCAATCCCTGTTTTAGTTGATATTTCAGCTATAATTTCCGCCTTAGTCATATCTGTTTTTTATTAATTATTTTTTGTAAATACTTAACTGTTTTGGGGTTGCAAAAGTATAAGTTTAA
>CAJYSL010000060.1 GCA_913777515.1 uncultured Mucilaginibacter sp. | reverse complement strand
TTATAACGAAAGCCGCTGGGCCGATGCCATTTACCATAGCTACAATACCTTTATCAGCACGGCAAAAGCTTTGTTGCTGGATAAAGGTGTTAATAGCAGCACCCAGATAGGTGTGATTAAAGAATTTGACAACCACTTTGTAAGTACCGGTTTGGTTGAACTACCGGTATCTTTTAACGACCTGGTTTTACAAATCAACCAAAACGAACCTTCGGAAGCCTTTGCTACAGCTTACCTGCAAAGCGCCGAAGAATTTTTAAACGAAATGAAAGCGGCCAGGGAGGCGCTTAAAGCATGATTATTACCACGCAAACAAAAACAGCTTTTAAAGAACCCAAAATTACTTTAGTAGGTGCAGGTCCCGGCGATGCCGAACTGATTACCATTAAAGGTATGAAAGCCCTGCAAACGGCCGACGTGGTTTTATACGATGCCCTGGTGAACGAAGATTTACTAAACTTTGCGCCTGCCCATGCACACAAAGTATATGTAGGCAAACGCTCAGGTGAACATTCTTATTCGCAGGAAGCAGTTAACAAACTGATGATTGATTACGCCATCAACTACGGCCACGTGGTACGGTTAAAAGGCGGCGACCCGTTTGTATTTGGACGCGGTTACGAAGAGCTGGACTTTGCAGCATCTTACAGCATACCGGCCCAGGTAATTCCCGGCATTTCGAGTTCTATTGGTGTACCCGGTTTGCAGCAAATTCCGGTAACACATCGCGGGCTTAGCGAGAGCTTTTGGGTAGTAACCGGCACTACAGCTGATGGCAATATCTCCCGCGATTTGCATGAGGCGGCCAAAACCAAAGCTACCGTAGTAGTTTTGATGGGACTGCATAAACTTGTCGAGATAGCCGAAGTGTTTAAAGCCGAAGGTAAACACCGCCTGCCGGTAGCGCTGATACAAAGCGGCTCTACCGTTAACGAAAAAGTGGTTATAGGTATCGTAGACACGATAGTAGAACTGGCCGAAGAAAACAAAATACAGGCGCCGGCCATGATGGTGTTTGGCGACGTGGTTTCTCTGCACCCCAAGTTTCAACCTATTCGCGAGTTTTATGACATCCTTGCCCAAGAATAGCGAACTTACGCCGGTTAGCATTTCAGAAAAACCAGAAGGCAATCAGCTTTTCCCGGTTTTTCTGAAACTTAACCATTTACATACCGTTTTAATTGGTGCAGGTAACGTAGGGCTCGAAAAGCTCACTGCCCTGCTCAACAACAGTCAGGAGGCTACAGTTACTGTTGTTGCCGAAAGCATACTGCCCGAAGTTTATGATTTTGTAGCGGCCTACCCTAAAGTAACCCTTGTACAAAAAGCATTTACCGATGATGACCTGAATAATGCTGACCTGGTGGTTGCTGCCACGGCCAACAATGTGTTGAACGAACGCATCAGGCAGGCGGCTCACGCCCGTAAGTTGCTTATCAATATAGCGGACAAGCCCGACTTGTGCGATTTTTACCTGGGCTCTATCGTCAAAAAAGGAGACCTTAAACTGGCTATATCTACCAACGGCAAATCGCCAACAGTAGCTAAAAGGCTAAAACAGGTACTGGCCGAGGCCCTACCCGAAGAGTTAGATACTACCCTGCAACAATTAAGCGCTTTGCGCAATACCCTTACCGGAGATTTTGCTGGCAAGGTAAAAGCCCTGAATAAGGCAACCGCCGTTTTAGTAGAACCTAAACCGGTTAATAAAAAGAATTTTAAATGGCTCATTTGGCTTACCATTGTAGTCTCATTGGGTATTGCTATAACTGCACTTTGGTTTAACGAACCCTCCTTCCGGTCGTATGTAGAAGGGGTAGACAAAATCTTTTACTACTTTTTGGGGGCAGGCTTTGTGTTTGCCATGATTGATGGCGCCATTGGTATGTCGTACGGTGTTACGTCAACGGCATTTTCATTATCCATGGGCGTTACTCCGGCAGCGGCAAGCATGGCCGTGCATTTATCCGAAATTATGAGTAACGGTATTGCCGGCTGGATGCACTACCGCATGGGCAATATCAATTGGAAGCTGTTTAAACTGCTCATCATCCCGGGCATATTGGGCGCACTCACCGGCGCTTACCTGGTATCGTCTTTAGAGCACTATACCATGTATACTAAGCCGCTGGTATCTGTTTATACCTTAATTTTAGGCTCGGTGATATTATCCAAAGCTTTTAAAACAGCTAACCGAAAAGCGGGCGATAAAAAGATTAAGCAAATTTCGCTGCTGGGTTTAGGCGGCGGTTTTATTGATGCTGTTGGCGGTGGTGGCTGGGGCTCCATTGTGCTATCATCGTTAATTGCCGGTGGCCGTCACCCTCGTTTTTCATTAGGTACCGTTAAGCTAACCCGTTTTTTTATAGCGATGATTGGGTCGCTTACTTTTTTAATTATGCTTAACAGCGCTCCCTGGAGTGCTATTGCAGGTTTAATTATTGGCAGTGCATTGGCAGCGCCCATTGCAGCACGTATATCCAACCGTATATCGGTTAAGGTTATTATGGTAGCCGTAGGCATTATTGTTATATTGGTAAGCCTGAAAAGTATTTACGGCTTCGCTATCAAGCTCATTTAATTATGGACCAACTGGCACAACATATTCAAGAACAAACTGCAGGCCTTTCGCCGGGCAGCGCAATGGCCTGGCTGGCTAACGCATTTCCGGGCCAGGTTACTTTTTCTACCAGCTTTGGTTGGGAAGACCAAGTAATCACCCACTTTATTTTTTCAAACAACCTGCCCATCAAAGTTTTCACGCTCGAGACTGGACGACTGTTTCCTGAAACGTATTATGTGTGGAACCGTACTATGGAAATATACGGCAAGCCTATTCATGCTTATTACCCGCAGCACGAGCCGCTGGAGCAAATGGTGAGCACTAAGGGCCCGAGCAGCTTTTACGAGTCGGTAGAGAACCGTAAGGAGTGCTGCGGCATCCGTAAAATTGAGCCGCTAAAGCGTGCGCTCAAAGGTAATGTGTGCTGGATAACCGGTATCCGTGCCGAGCAATCGCCCAACCGCTACGACATGAGCAATGTGGAGTGGGACGAAGGCAACCAACTGGTTAAGTTTCATCCCATCTTTAACTGGTCGCTCGACGAGGTAAAAACCTACATCAAGAACAACAATATTCCATACAATACACTGCACGACCGCGGCTTTCCGAGCATTGGCTGCGCCCCTTGCACCCGTGCCGTACAGCCGGGCGAAGATTTTAGGGCCGGCCGCTGGTGGTGGGAAGACCAATCTAAAAAAGAGTGTGGTTTGCATAGTGTAACCGAAATTATTACTGAAAAATGAGCAAGCATCATTTAGATTATTTAGACGAACTGGAGGCAGAAGCCATACATATATTACGCGAAGTAGCCGGGCAGTTTGAAAAGCCCGCCCTGCTGTTTTCGGGCGGCAAAGACTCTATTACCCTGGTGCGGTTGGCCGAGAAGGCTTTCCGTCCGGGCAAGTTCCCTTTCCCCCTCGTACACATTGATACCGGTCACAACTTTCCGGAAACGATTCAATACCGTGATGAAATGATTGCCCGCCTGGGCGAAAAGCTAATTATTGGCCACGTGCAGGATTCTATTGACCAAGGCAAGGTGGTAGAACAAAAAGGTAAAAACGCCAGTCGAAACGCGCTGCAAACCGTTACCTTGTTAGACACTATTGCCGCGCACCAGTTTGACGCCTGTATTGGCGGTGCACGCCGCGATGAGGAAAAAGCCCGCGCCAAAGAACGCATATTTTCGGTACGTGACGAGTTTGGCCAGTGGGACCCTAAACGCCAGCGCCCCGAGCTTTGGAACATCTATAACGGCAAGATACACAAAGGCGAAAACGTGAGGGTGTTTCCCATTAGTAACTGGACCGAGCTGGATGTTTGGAACTATATCCGCCGCGAAAACATAGCTCTGCCGAGCATCTATTTTGCACACGAACGCGATTGTATTACCCGCAACGGACAATTGATGGCCGCAGCCGAGCACCTGAATATGGATGAGGAAGACGTGATTACCCGACGCAATGTGCGTTTCCGTACTGTAGGCGACATGACCTGTACCGCGGCCGTAGAATCGGATGCTTACCTGATTGATGATATTATTAACGAAATCAGCGCCTCTAAAATAAGTGAACGCGGTGCCCGTATGGACGACAAGGTATCGGAAGCCGCCATGGAAGAGCGCAAAAAGGGAGGATATTTTTAGGGGATTTGTGATGTCACTGATTTTGTGATGATTTTACCGATATTCTTTGATTTCACCGATTAAGGAACGACAGGTATGATTTCCTGTATAAAATGAGGAAAAAGGAAAAGAACGAAAAAATCAACATTCCAAAATCAAAAAATCAAGAAACTCAAATCAGTGAAATTACGGAAGCACCTATCACCCTTAAATCAATAACAACAAAATGGAGATACTTAAATTTATAACAGCCGGTAGTGTTGATGATGGCAAAAGCACACTTATTGGCCGTTTACTATATGATACCGACGCCATACTGGCCGACCAACTGGAAGCGCTGCACCGCTCTAACCGTAAAAACGACGATGGCACCATCGATTTGGCTATCCTGACCGACGGCCTTAAAGCCGAACGCGAGCAGGGGATTACCATTGATGTGGCTTACAAATATTTTCAGACTGATAAGCGTAAGTTTATTATTGCCGATGCGCCCGGCCATATACAATACACCCGTAACATGGTTACCGGTGCATCAAACGCCAACCTGGCCATTATTTTGATTGATGCTCGCCGCGGCGTAGTGGAGCAAACCAACCGGCACTCGTTCTTGGTATCGCTGCTGGCATTGCCCCAGGTGGTGGTGTGCATTAACAAAATGGACATGGTTGATTATGACCAGGCCACCTTTAACCACATTGTTGGGCAATACGAGGCTCTGGCAGCCAAACTCGATTTAAAGAATGTCACCTATATTCCGGTAAGTGCCCTGAAAGGCGATAATATTGTTAACAGTTCGGCTAACATGGCCTGGTATACCGGTAAAAGCCTGCTCGACCATTTAGAAACCGTCGAAATTCCGGTAGATGATAAAGCCTCGCATGCCCGTTTACCGGTACAGTGGGTGGTACGCCCCCAAACCGAAGAACTGCACGATTACCGCGGCTATGCTGGGCGGGTAAGCAGTGGTACTTTTAAGGTAAACGACAAGGTTACGGTTTTACCGTCGGGCTTTAGCTCTACCATCACCAAAATCGAATTGCTGGACAAAGTATTTGATGAGGCCGTGGCCGGCCAGTCGGTGACGGTACACTTGCAGGATAACATTGATATTAGCCGCGGTGATATACTGGTAACCAGCAATGCTCACCCCGAAGTGTCACAGTTGATTGAAGCCGATTTATGCTGGATGGATACCCGCGCTTTAGATACCTCGCTTACTTACCTGGTGCAGCACAACAGCAAAGTGACCCGCTGCCGTATACAAGAAGTGTTGTACAAGTTTAACATCAATACGCTGGACAAGGTATATGAAGAAGATTTTAAACTCAACGACATCGGACGCATTATTTTAAAAACTGCCGACCCTTTAGCATTTGATGTTTACCAGGATAATAAGGCCAACGGTGGCGCCATCATTATCGACAGCCGTACCAATGTAACCGTAGGCGCATTAATGCTGCGGGCATCCGCAGATTAAAAGCGTAAGCAAAGCAAGTTACACGAGCAGGTTAAGGCCTGCTTTTTTTATGCCTTATTTTTCTTCTTCAACTTTCCTTAATTACAAACTCTACTCTTCCTTTCAAAAATATTGATGAAAATTTCAGTTAATGAGGAACATATGAAGAAAAATAATATATTTGCCTACTAAATCTATAGATATTATATTTTTTAATTAAAACTATGGTTCATTTATACTCAGCCTCCTGTTGTTGCTGCCGTTAACCCATCAGTCAGCATTAATCAACAAATCACATTCATCTCATTAAACCTTCATGTCAACTTTTATTAAAGGCCTTTATGAGCTAAGGCTTCGTTATATTATCACGTTATTACTTATGATGGGCACGGCAACCGCCTTTGCCCAGGAAAATAGTTTAATTCTGGTATCGGGTCAGGTAATTGATGCCGGCACCAAGCAGCCTATTACCGGTGCAACCGTTTCGGTTAAGGGCGCTGTGGCAGGAACTACCACCAACGGTCAGGGTAATTTTTCGCTTAAAACCCGTCTAAAATTTCCGTTTACGCTGGTGTTTAGTTATGTAGGCTTTCAGCCGCAAGAATTTGTGGTTGCCAATGCTAAAGATAAATTAAACATCGAGCTTAATACCCAAACCCTTTTAGGTCGGGAGGTAGTAGTTACCGCGTCGCGCGTACCCGAAAGCATATTAAAATCGCCGGTAGCCATCGAGAAATTGGATATCCGTGCCATCAAAGAATCGCCTGCCCCCTCTTTTTATGATGCACTCGAAAACGTGAAAGGTGTCCAAATGACCACCTCGAGTTTAACCTTCAAAATACCTAATACCCGCGGCTTCAACATCCCGAGTAACTACCGCTTTATGCAACTGGTAGATGATGTAGATATGCAGGCCGCGACCTTAGGCGTACCCTTGGGCAATGCCATCGGCCCAACCGAGCTGGATATTGCCAGTGTTGAAATTACCCCTGGTGCAGCATCGGCCATTTACGGTATGAATGCCATTAACGGCCTATCTAACCTGTTAACTAAAAGCCCGTTCACCTATCAGGGCCTGAGCGTTTACCAACGCACCGGCGTAAACCACGTGGGCAATAATACGGGTCGTAGCACCAGCGCACTGACAGAAACTGCGCTTCGCTACGCTAAAGCATTTAATAACAAATGGGCTTTTAAGGTAAACTTCAGTTATTTTAAAGGTACTGACTGGCTGGCCGATACCCGTACCGACCAAAACCCGAACAACCTGAAATCGGCTAACCCAAATTTCCCGGCCCTGAACGGCGCCAACAACGTAGCTTATGATGCCTGGAATAAATATGGCGACGACGTGCTGGCGAGTAGTAATACCGTTTCGGTAAGCGGCTTAACGATTGATGGCAAAGCCAACCAAACCTTAAATGTGGCCCGTACCGGTTATTATGAAAAGGACTTGGTTAACCCCAACGTGAATAACTTAAAATTTGATGCCGCGTTGCATTACCGGATTAGTGACCATACCGAACTGGCCTATGGCTACCGCGTGGGCACATTGGACGGCGTTTTTCAGCGGGGTAATAAAATACAGTTAGATAACGTGGTAGTACAAAATCATAAGCTTGAGCTTAAGGGCAGCAACTTTACGATACGCACTTATGTATCGCTCGAAAACTCAGGTGATTCGTATAACGTAAAACCACTGGCCGACAACCTTGATTTATCAACCGGCGGTGATGCCACCACATGGGGTAACAAATACAAAAATGCACTGACTGCTTATGCAGCTGCCAATGGCGGTGCGCTAACATCGGGCAACTTAGCGGCAGCCACACAATATGCCCGTCAGCAGGCTGATGCCAGCCGTGTAGTACCAGGAACCCAAGCATTTGAAGACCAGAAAGCGTTAATTCGCAGTATTAACAACTGGGATATTAAATCGAGCGCCATCCCCGATGCTCCAGCCTCGGGCGGTGCTGCTTTGGTGCAAAAAAGCCATATGTACCATGCCGAAGGGCAATGGGATTTATCTAAATACACCAAAGTGATTGATGTATTGGTTGGCGCAGATGCCCGTGTTTATGAAGTAATTCCTGACGGTAACAGCTTTGTCGATTTTTCGCGTCCTATTGCCGACCGCGGCAAACCCCTGCCCGACGGCAGCTTTGGTGATAACATTTACTACAAAAAGTTTGGCGGCTTTGTGCAGGGCACTAAAACCTTCTTCGAAGAAAAGCTGAAAATATTCGGGTCGTTGCGGTATGATTACAACCCCGAGTTTGACCCTAAATTTACCCCACGAATAGCCGGTGTTTATTCGCCTAACCGAAATAATAACTTCAGGTTTACTTACCAATTAGGCTACCGTTTCCCAGGCTTGTTTGAAGCACTATCGTACGTTAACAATGGCCGGGTAAAGCGTGTGGGCAGCTTACCGCGCATTGATGAGGGATTGGGCTACCTGGAAAATAGCTATACCCGTGCCTCGGGAGTGTTATTTAACGCAGCAGTAAACGCGGCTGTAGCCAACGGTGCCGACCGTAATGCTGCTGCCTTGGCTAATCGTAACATATTGGAAAAAGCCAACCTTCAGGCTGCCCGCCCGGAGCGTATAAACTCACTGGAATTTGGATACAAGAGCATTTTCCTGAATGATAAATTAACATTTGATATTGACGCCTACACGAACACCTACGATGGCTTTTTGGGCCAGGTACAAGTAGATGTGCCGCACGGGCAAACCGTTGGCACTGATGCGGCCGTGATAGCCATGCTGGATGCTAACCGCAACAGCCAGGACCGGTATCGCGTTTATACCAATGCTAAAAACAAATATCGAAACTATGGTTCAGCAGCAGGCCTTACCTATAATTTTTATAAAAAGTATACCGTGTCGGGCAATGTAAGCTTTAACAAAATCAGGTCTAATGCCCAGGCTGATGTTTTTGTAACAGGTTTTAACACACCACGGTTTACCACCAACGTATCCTTCGGTAACCGCGAAGTTGTGAAGAATGTAGGTTTTAATGTTGTTTGGAAATGGCAGGAACGTTTTTTATGGGAAAGCCCTTTAGTGAACGGCTATGTGCCCGGCTTCCATGTGTTTGATGTGCAGGCCACCTATCGTGTGCCTAAACTCAAGGCAACCATTAAAGTGGGCGGAACCGACATATTTAACAAAGCTTACATCCAATACGCCGGCGGCCCAACCATTGGTGGCCTGTATTATACGGCCATCACTTTAGACGGCTTATTAAATTAACTCAATTTTAACTGTCCTATATTTGTTTGTTTAGGTATGCAGGGTGCGCAAGGCATTCTGCATTATTTATTTTCAAAAGCAAATAAGGCCTCGTAAGGGTCGCCGGGCAAATTGAGCGCCAAGGCAAAAGCGGGTTCGGTTTTGTATCCGTTATTCTTTAAATGGATGACCTGTTGTTTAAGCCAGTTGCCATGTTGTTGCAACAAGTTGTACTCTGCCAGCATGTGACGGTAAGCAGCTTGTCTGACCACCGGTACCGCCTGACCAAATATTTCTACTTCCCAGTTCTCTAAATAAAAATTAGCGATGATTGTCTCTTCATCGCGTACCAACAGTTCAGATAATTGGAACTCTGGATAGTCAGAAAACTTCTGAAAAAGCAAATCAATAAACAACTGTTTATTATCAAACTGACAAATGATATCCAAATCGCTGCCGCTTACATTGATGTCTAAGGGCACGGTACCGGCCAGCACCGGATGATAGTCCGCTAAAACATGCATCAGCTTACTCTTGGTAAGCAACCGATACACCTCCTGCTGCGTTTGGGTATCCGACTTTAAATAATCAAGCGTTAAGAATTTAGATTGATAATTCATGCGTATTGTAGCGTAAACCTTAATCAACAACCTGCATCAGCAATAAACTGACAGACAGTGATATGTTGTTAATTAGATTAGTTTCATATTAGGGCTTACTGTTACGAATACAACTTTCTTGCATTATTATTGTACTATATCACGTAACGGTAATACAAAAATAACATGAAGGACATTATGCGCATAAAGTGTTTGCTATCGGCAGATATTGAAACACTTTTAAATCAACAGATAAAAAAAGAAGCTCATTCATCGGCCATGTACCTGGCTATGGCTTCGTGGTGTAACCAAAACGGCTTTGATTACTCATCTGATTACTTTTTTAAGCAGTCGGAAGAAGAGCGCGTGCACCAGTTGAAACTGTTTAAGTATGTGTTAGATATGGGCGGCACCGCAGTATCTCCGGATGTAAATAACATCAAACAAGAATACGCAACGTTCCGCGAAGTGTTTGAGGATGCTTTAGAGCAAGAAGTAGCCATTACCCAATCTTTCAAAAACATTGCGGCCAACTGTTTAAAAGAGCAGGACTTCGTAACCTTCGAATTTTTGAATTGGTTTATGAAAGAGCAACGCGAAGAAGAATACAAAGCCCGCCGTGCGCTGGAGTTGTTTGAAGTGATTGGCGAAGAAGGTACCGGCCGTTGGGAAATTGACAAGCACGTTAACAAAATTAAATACGATAGCGAAACCGCCGGAGAATAATTACTGACTTCGCATCAACTAAAAAGCCGGTGTCTGTAAAACAGACGCCGGCTTTTTTATGCAGCTAAATTTACTTATATCGCCAACCTGTACAGACGGTCGTGTATAATCTGGTTGAGCTCAAACATGGCGAATGTTCCCTCCAGCAATTCTTTCAAAGCAATGATTTGCGACAGGTTTAAAAAGTAGCAGTGGTTACAGGCGCAGATAAAAACCATCTCAATCTCGGGCGAACGGCTGTTATCCAACAGCAGTAATTCTATATCCTGGCGATAGATGGATTGCTTTAATTTTAATAAACCACGGTAATCAAAACGCACTAACTTATCAGCAAAATCAATATACCAACACCGCTGCCGGTCGCTCTGATACACAGTACCTTTACGTGTGCTAAAAACTTCTGCTGCTTCGGCAGCCACAGTAACCCCATTCATTGTCAGCAAATTTAACACTATTTGGAAATAGTCCAAATAATATTAACAATCTTTCTAATTGTTCTTGTGCCATCCAATAATGCAAAATAAAAACGGGGAAGCTACCTGCAGATAACTTCCCCGTGGGTATATATGGACTCCGCAAGCGGAGGACAAAGATTTACTCGTTCAAGAACACAAACTGGTTATCAAAGGTATCCAGCTTAATTTTGCTGTCTTTATCTACCTTACCGGCCAGTATCTGTTTCGAAAGCTCATTCAGGATTTTCTTCTGAATTACCCTTTTCAGCGGACGGGCACCATATTGCGGGTCGTAACCTAACTGGGCCAGCCAGTCGAGCGCTTCGTCAGTAGCTTCCATGTGTATTCCCATTTCGCTCAAGGTTTCCTGCAAACCACGGAACTGGAGTTTTACAATCTCGCCAATCTCGTCGCGACCAAGCGGGGTAAACATGATGATTTCATCAATACGGTTTAAAAATTCCGGACGGATGGTTTTCTGCAACAGCTCAAACAACTGGTTTTTAGTTTTGGCCATTACTTCCTCTTTATCTCCGTCGTCATAATTCTGGAAGTTTTCCTGAATGATGTGCGAACCGATGTTAGAGGTCATAATCACGATGGTATTCTTAAAGTTTACCACCCGGCCTTTGTTATCAGTCAATCGGCCATCATCCAGCACTTGCAACAAAATGTTAAACACATCCGGATGCGCTTTCTCAATCTCGTCGAGCAGGATAACACTGTAAGGTTTACGACGCACGGCCTCAGTTAACTGACCGCCTTCATCATAACCTACGTAGCCCGGAGGCGCACCAATCAGGCGGCTTACGGC
>CAJYSL010000059.1 GCA_913777515.1 uncultured Mucilaginibacter sp. | reverse complement strand
AAAACCATTGCTGAGCTGCGTAACAAGCAAGAAATCATTCACTGATGCAGCACTCCAAGTATATGAACGTAAAGCAAAGAACTATTAAGGCCCCTGTTGCCGTATCTGGTACCGGATTGCATACCGGTGAGCGTGTAACGATGACTTTCAACCCGGCACCCGAGAATCATGGTTTCAAATTCAGAAGGGTTGACCTTCCGGATGCGCCAATTATTGATGCTGATGTTGATAACGTAACCGATACATCAAGAGGTACTACCTTAACCCAAAACGGCGCCAGTGTAAGCACGGTTGAACACGTACTGGCCGCTTTAGTTGGATTAGAACTGGATAACGTGCTGATTGATATGGATGGCCCTGAAACACCGATTATGGATGGCAGTTCGATGCCATTTGTATCGGCCATTGCCGAAGCCGGCTGGAAAGAGCAGGATGCCGACCGCGAATACTATCATATCCCATACAACATACATTACTCCGAAACCGACCGTAAGGTAGAAATGGTGGCCATGCCGCTGGATGACGACTACCGATTTACGTGTATGGTGGATTATAATTCGCCTGTATTGGGTACCCAGCACGCTACGATTTCTTCTATCTCCGAATTTAAGAAAGAAGTGGCCAGCAGCCGTACCTTCTGCTTTTTACACGAGTTGGAGATGTTGCTGAAACATAACCTGATTAAAGGCGGCGACATTAACAACGCCATTGTAGTGGTTGACAAACACGTGGATGAGCAAGAGCTGCAGCATTTGGCCAAGCTGTTCAATCGTAAAGATATTGATGTTGCCCCTCAAGGAATCTTAAACAACATTGAACTGCGTCACCAAAACGAGCCGGCCCGCCATAAACTGCTGGATATGATTGGTGACTTGGCACTGGTTGGCGTACCATTACGTGGTCACATTATGGCTGCCCGTCCTGGTCATGCTGCTAACGTAGCTTTTGCTAAAAAGATAAAAGCGCTGATTAAAAAAGAGCGCAGCCGTAAGCATATTAAGGTTTATAACCCTAATGCCAAGCCGGTTTATGATACCGTGCAGATTATGAATATCCTGCCGCATCGTCCGCCGCTGCTGTTGGTTGACAAAATTTTAGAACTTACTAAAACGCATGTGGTTGGCTTAAAAGCCGTAACCATGAACGAGCCGTTTTTTGTGGGCCATTTTCCGGGTGCACCGGTAATGCCTGGCGTTCTTCAAATTGAGGCGATGGCACAAACCGGTGGTATACTGGTATTGAATACCGTACCCGACCCCGAAAACTGGTTAACGCTGTTCCTGAAAATAGAAAATGCCCGCTTTAAGGATAAAGTATTGCCAGGCGACACCCTGATATTCAGGTGTGATTTGATTGCGCCTATCCGTCGTGGCATTGCTCAAATGAAAGGTATAGGCATGGTAGGTGAGAAGATTGTGGTTGAAGCCGAACTGATGGCGCAAATTGTAAAATACAAGTAAGTAATGATTCAGCCGTTAGCCTATATTCATCCGCAAGCAAAAATTGCCGATAATGTTATTATAGACCCCTTTGCTACTATACACAAAGATGTTGAGATAGGAGAGGGTACCTGGATTGGTTCGAACGTTACGATTATGGATGGTGCCCGCATCGGTAAAAACTGCCGTATATTTCCGGGTGCCGTTATCTCTGCCATTCCGCAGGATTTAAAATTTAAAGGCGAAAGTACACAGGCAGTCATTGGCGATAATACCACCATCCGTGAGTGCGTTACCATTAACCGCGGCACTAAAGACCACTGGAAAACCGAAATTGGCAGCAATTGTCTGATTATGGCTTACTGCCACGTGGCTCACGATTGTGTAATTGGCAACAACTGTATATTCTCTAACAATACAACTATAGCCGGCCACGTTACCGTTGGCGATTTTGTAGTACTGGCAGGTATGGTAGCTATTCACCAGTTCTGTAACATCGGGTCCCACGCTTTTGTAACCGGCGGCTCGCTGGTGCGTAAAGACGTACCGCCTTATGTTAAGGCTGCCCGCGAACCCTTATCCTACGCCGGTATCAACTCCGTAGGCTTACGCCGCCGGGGTTTCAGCGAAGATAAGATTAATGAAATTCAGGATATTTACCGTACGCTGTTTGTTAAAAATAGTAACGTAAGTAAAGCTATGGGCATTATTGAGGCTGATTTCAGACCTACGGAAGAACGTGACGAGATATTAAATTTCATTCAAAGCTCACAGCGTGGTATCATGAAAGGCTTTGGCAATAACTAAAATTAGCTTATCAGTTTATAGCGTTGGGCAGATTTAACTTGAATTACTGACTTATGCTGTAAACTGTTTATCATGACTTCGCAAATACAAGTTACCTTACGGGATGCCGGCCGGCGCTTTAACCGCGACTGGATATTTAAAGGTATTGATTACAATTTTTCATCCGGCAACAGCTATGCCGTGCTTGGTCCAAACGGGTCGGGCAAATCTACGCTGCTGCAACTGCTCAACGGCAGCTTATCACCCTCGGCAGGCAAAGTCACTTTTACTGAAAACAATCAGCCGCTGGATGTTGAAAAAGTATTTCAGCACATCAGCCTGGCTGCACCTTACTTGGAACTTATCGAAGATTTTAGCCTCACTGAAGTCATCGATTTTCATTTTCAATTTAAGCCCTATGTTACCGGCATGGATCGTCTTGGGCTTATTGACTTACTGGGGATGAAAAGCAGCCGCCATAAACTGGTTAAATACTTTTCGTCAGGCATGAAACAACGCCTAAAACTTGCCCTTGCCTTTTGCTCAGATACAGCCATCCTGATGCTCGATGAGCCGACTTCTAACTTAGACAAACAAGGCAGTAACTGGTATTTGCGACTGGTTGAACAAATGGCCGGCAACCGACTGATTATTGTTGGCTCTAACCAAGAGCATGAGTATAGCTTTTGCACCCAACAATTAAATATTACCGATTACAAATCTTAAAACTGCTTAAACTTTAATTTTTGCAGGCATTTAGTTTAATAATTCCGATGGCGACCCGGTAACCGCTAAGCAATAACTGCTTGATTGTTTGCTGATAAGTCCCTAAGTTTGGGCCACGAAAAATTTGTTATGTCTAAAGCATCAGAAATAAAAAACGGGAATATACTTCGCTTTAACGGCGAGTTAGTGCAGGTGGAAGAGTTTATACACCGTACCCCAGGCAACTTACGCGCTTTTTACCAGGCCCGTA
>CAJYSL010000058.1 GCA_913777515.1 uncultured Mucilaginibacter sp. | reverse complement strand
GCCAAAGAAGCAACTTCCATTGATGTCTGCCTGTTCATCATATCATCAATAATACAATATGCCACCTGGTTTGAGGTGGCATATTGTGGTTTATGTAAACGCAAAAATAAACGATTTGCTTTATTTTACACCATAGGTAATCACCGGTATAATCATTTCCTCGAGCGATATACCACCATGCTGGAACGTTTCATTATAAAAGTTCACAAAATGGTTGTAGTTATTCGGGTAAACAAAATAGCTGTCTTCTTTAGCAAAGGCAAAACTGCTGCTCACGTGCAGCTTAGGCAGCATGGCATCATGCGGATTACGGATGTGAAACACCTCTTTTGCATTAAAATTAAGGTTTTTACCTTGTTTGTAACGCAGGTTGGTATTGGTGTTTTTATCGCCGATGATTTTACTCGGGTTTTTAACTTTGATAGTGCCATGGTCGGTAGTGATTATCACTTTCACTTGTTTTTGTGATAAAAACTTCAGCAAATCCAATAACGGCGAATGCTCGAACCAGGATAATGTAAGCGAGCGGTAAGCGGCATCATCGCTGGCCAGTTCCCTAATCATTTGCATATCGGTACGGGCGTGCGATAGCATATCTACAAAGTTATACACCACCACGTTCAGCTCGTTATTCATCAGGTTGTTCACCGAATCGTTCAGTGCACGGCCCTCATCAATATTTAATATTTTATTGTACGAGAATTTACAGTCTTTACGCAGTACCCGTTTAATCTGGTCGGCCAAAAATGCTTCTTCGTGCAGGTTTTTGCCACCCTCATCCTCATCATTCTGCCACATGCCCGGAAAGCGTTTTTCCATATCCAGCGGCATCAGGCCCGCAAATATGGCGTTACGGGCATACTGGGTAGCTGTAGGTAAAATACTGTAGTAAGTTTCTTCTTCTTCCAGCCTGAAGTATTCAGAAACAATAGGGTTAATAATTTTGAACTGATCGTAGCGCAGGTTATCAATCAAAATAAAGAAAACCGGCGTATTATCCAGTTTCGGAAACACCTTCTTTTTAAACAACTGGTGCGAAAGTATAGGAGCACTATCGGGGTTCTTTACCCAGTTCAGATAATTCTTTTCGATGAACTTACAAAACTGTACGTTGGCCTCAGCTTTTTGCAGCGTTAGTATCTCGTGCATACCGGCATCTTCCAGGCGCTCCAACTCCAATTCCCAGTATATTAATTTTTTATATACATCTACCCATTCCTGAAAGCTCAGGTTATCATTCAGCGTCATGCCCAGCGTACGGAAATCCTGCTGGTAAGCCATAGTTGTTTTCTCGGTTACCAGGCGCTTATTTTCTGTAAGCTTTTTAATGGTCAGTAAAATCTGTTTAGGATTTACCGGCTTAATGAGGTAATCATCAATTTTGGACCCAATGGCATCTTCCATCATTGGCTCTTCCTCATTTTTGGTAATCAGCACAATGGGCACATCGGCGTTTATGGCCTTAATCTGGGTAAGGGTTTCCAACCCGGTCAGGCCCGGCATATTTTCATCTAAAAAAACCAGGTCGTAATAATCGTTTCTGAACAATTCAAGCGCGTCAGAACCGTTAGTAGCCGTTTTTACTTTATAGCCTTTTTCGGTTAAAAATAATATATGGGGTTTCAATAAATCAATCTCGTCGTCGGCCCAAAGTATGGTTGTCTCTTGCATTCTATGATAAATATGTTGGGTTTATAACTTATATGTTTAGGTTTTGTTGTCAAATATGAAGCTATCTTAACAAAAAATAACATTTTACTTGTTGGTAGATAGGAGTAATTTAACACTTTTGCAAAACTATACAGCAACTAAGCTTGAACAAGAAAAAAATAATAAACGATCCGGTTTACGGGTTTATTAACATTCCTACCGATTTGGTGTTCGATTTGATGGAGCACCCATACTTTCAGCGTTTACGGTATATAAAGCAGTTGGGCATGACGCACCTGGTTTATCCCGGCGCGTTGCATACCCGCTTTCACCATGCACTGGGAGCCATGCACCTGATGCAATTGGCGGTTAAAACCCTTTGTGATAAAGGCCATGATATTACTGCCGAAGAAGAAGAATCGGTAATGATTGCCATCCTGCTGCACGATATTGGCCATGGACCGTTTTCGCACGCGCTTGAAAAGCATATTGTGCAGGGCATTGACCACGAGGACATATCAACCCTGCTCATGAACAAGCTAAACGAGCGCTTTGGCGGTTTTTTGGATATGGCTATCGAAATATTTAATGATACTTATCCTAAAAAGTTCCTTCATCAATTAGTGTCGAGCCAATTGGATATGGACCGCCTCGATTACCTTAACCGCGATAGCTTTTATACCGGTGTGTCTGAAGGTATCATTAGTTCGGAGCGTATTATCAAAATGTTGAACGTGGTAGATGATGCCATTGTGGTTGAAGAAAAAGGTATTTACTCCATCGAAAAGTTCTTGGTAGCCCGCCGGCTGATGTACTGGCAGGTGTACTTGCATAAAACCGTTACCTCGGGCGAGCAGATGCTGGGCAAGATATTGCAGCGCGCCAGGATGCTTTCGTTAAAAGGACAAGAACTATTTTCGACACCGGCATTAAACCATTTCCTGCAAAATAACATCTCAAAAGAACAGTTCATCAACGAAGACCATCATATTGAGACGTTTACCTGCCTTGACGATACCGATATTATGGCAGCCGTTAAGGTGTGGATTGGTCATCCGGATAAGGTTTTGTCTAAGTTGTGCCAGAGTTTTATTCAACGCCGGCTGTACCAGGTTGATATCACCAATACCAAACCTGATGCTGCACGGGTGGATGAATTGAGGCAAAAAGCAATGAAATTTTATAACGTGAGTTTCGAAGACGCCGGATATTTCGTATTTACTGATGTGATTAGTAATAATGCTTACAAAGTAGGTGATGCCAACATCAAAATACTGATGAAAGGCGGTGCCATTAAAGACATTACAACTGCAAGTGATAACTCGAACCTGGAGGCTTTAGCTAAAACTGTTGAAAAATATATATTTTGCTATACTAAAGACCTGCTATAAGCTGTTAACAGTGTGTTTATAATTTGTTGCTTAACTTTTAACCTTTAAATTTGTCCGATGCAATTTACTGCGCAGGAAATAGGTTTGATGCTGAACGGAACTATTGAGGGTAACCCTGAGGTTATTGTCAATACATTGGCTAAGATTGAAGAAGCCCGTGAAGGCGCCTTATCTTTTTTAGCTAATCCTAAATATGAGCAGTTTTTGTATAATACCCATGCATCGGTAGTTATTGTAAATGAGGCTCTTGTAACAACAGAGCCTGTTAATGCAACGCTGATTCGGGTAAAAGATGCTTACCACGCCTTTTCCATCCTCCTGGAAAAATATAATACTCTTAAGCTTAATAAAACCGGTATAGAGCAACCTAGCTTTATTGATGCCAGCGCTTTGGTTGGTCAAAATAACTACATCGGTGCATTTGCTTATCTGGGCCATCAGGTTAAAACCGGTAATCAGTGCAAAATTTATCCTAACTGTTATGTTGGCGATAACGTGGTTTTGGGTGATAACGTAACCCTGTTTGCCGGTGTAAAAATTTATGCTGACTGTGTAGTAGGGAACAACGTAGTAATACATGCCGGTGCCGTAATAGGCAGCGACGGTTTTGGCTTTGCCCCAACGCCATCAGGCACTTACAGCAAAGTAAGCCAGATTGGCAATGTAATAATTGAGGATGATGTAGAAATTGGCGCCAACACCACCATCGACCGCGCCACCATGGGTTCGACCGTGATACGTAAGGGGGTAAAGCTGGATAATCTGATTCAGATTGCCCATAATGCCGAGGTGGGTAGCAATACCGTAATTGCGGCACAAACCGGCATATCGGGCAGTACCAAAATTGGCGAAAACGTAATTATGGGCGGACAGGTAGGTGTAGTAGGCCATATCAGTATAGCCAAAGGGTCACAAATACAGGCACAAACCGGCGTAAACAAAAGTATTACTGAGCCTGGTAAAAAGTGGGGAGGTGTATTATTGCAACCTTATCAGGGCTTTTTGCGCTCTCATTTAATTGTACATCAGTTGCCCGAGCTTAAAAAACAAATTGAAGAGTTAGAAAAAACCATTGCTGAGCTGCGTAACAAGCAAGAAATCATTCACTGATGCAGCACTCCAAGTATATGAACGTAAAGCAAAGAACTATTAA
>CAJYSL010000057.1 GCA_913777515.1 uncultured Mucilaginibacter sp. | reverse complement strand
CATTGCCATCCCCCGTTTAAATCCTACTTCTCCTTCAGGGGGCCCGGACGGCTAGGCTTTACGCGTTAGCTTCTTCTTCCTCAGCAGCAACTTCTGCTCCACCTTTAGGGGGCTGGGGGGCTGCCGCTTCCTCATTAAACAAAGGCAACTCCTTTAACAGGTGGTACCAGGTCAGAATTTTCTTCATGTCCGAAGCGTAAACTTTCTCCTCATCATGGCCCGGAGCCACTTCGCGAAAAAACTCACGCATTTTTTTACCATCGGCCTTTGCGTCTGGCACGTCGCCGGCAGATTTCATTCTGTCTAAAACGTCGGTTAGCTTAATATCATCGTCTTCGCCAAAAATGGTAATCTCATCCAGCGCCGCTAATTTGGCAGTCGACAGGTTAACAACCAGTTTGGTTTTCTTGCCGTCAAGGCTTTCGAGCACAAAGCCGGTTTTGTTTTGAGCCAATGCTTTCCACAAACCCGGTTTTCCGGCTACCGATACAATTCCTTGTAAATTCATATGTTAATTTGTTGAGGACGGATGACTGAGTTCTGTGGTCTGTTTATATTCAGACATCAGCCCTCATCCATCTGTCTTCAGTTACTATTCTTCAATTACGTCTACACTCAAAATTTTATCGCCCTGGCGAATCGAATCTACCACTTCAACGTTTTCAACCACTTTACCAAAGCAAGTGTGATGACGGTCTAAGTGAGCAGTATTGTCGCGACTATGGCAGATAAAAAACTGAGAGCTACCAGTATTGCGGCCGGCATGTGCCATTGACAATACGCCACGGTCGTGGTATTGGTTATCGCCGGTTAATTCGCAATCAATACGTTTGCCCGAACCACCCGCACCGGTACCGGTTGGGTCGCCACCCTGGATTACGAAGTTAGGGATTACCCTATGGAAAGTTACACCATTATAAAAGCCTGATTTAGCCAGGTCTAAAAAGTTAGCTACGGTATTAGGTGCATCTTTATCGTAAAATTCGATAGTCATGTCACCTTTTTCGGTTCTCATTATTGCTTTGCTCATAACGTTGTCAGTTTACTTAAAACAAGTGAGCAAAGGTAAACATTTTACCCGTTACCTTAAATTTATAATGTTGTAACTTATTTATTCTGTACATTTGATGTGCTAAAGTATGATGAACCGCTTGAGCAAAATATCAATTGCCGGCGGGTTTGATAGTGTATGAAGCCCGTAAAATTTCTTCTTTTTTTGGTGCTATGGTGCACTGCCCTTTACAGCAGTGCAGCCTCATTGCTGCTGCCTATGGATGAGGTACAAAAAGACCATCTTAAATCGTACGGTATTGCTTACTGGGTTTTGCGCAATGGCGAAACGGTAGACTGGCTTTTAAATTACCGCGGCGGCAGTTTTTTAACCAAATATAGCAAGTCTCTTGAAGACGAGTGTAAGATACGTGGTGTAAGTTACGAGGTATTGCCCGATGCCAAGACCAACAGTATACTGACTGAGGTAAGCGACCCTTCGGTTAATATGGATATCGTTAAGCTCGAGAAAGCGCCCAAAATGGCGGTGTATTCCCCTAAAAACAAGTTGCCTTGGGATGACGCTGTTACCCTGGTACTCAAATACGCCGAAATACCTTACGATGTGCTGTACGACGAGGAAGTAATTAAAGGCGATTTGCTAAAATATGATTGGCTGCACCTCCACCATGAAGATTTTACCGGGCAATACAGTAAATTTTACGGCAGCATGCGTTTCCAGCCCTGGTACCAGGAAGATGTGCGCGGACAGGAAGCTTTGGCACACAAACTTGGCTTTAAAAAAGTATCGCAGATGAAACTGGACGTGGCTCAGCACATTCACGAGTTTTGTAGCGGTGGCGGCTTTTTGTTTGCAATGTGCTCGGGCACCGATACGTTTGATATTGCACTGGCGGCGGCAGGTACCGATATTTGCGAAACCATGTTTGACGGCGACCCGGCCGACTACCGCGCTCAATCAAAACTGGATTACAGCCAGACTTTTGCATTCCAAAATTTTAGATTAGACATGAATCCTTTATCGCACCAATTCAGCGATATTGATGTAGGACCGTATCGGCAGGTAGAGCGTGCACGCGATTTTTTTACGCTATTCGATTTTTCGGCCAAATGGGATGTGGTGCCCAGCATGCTCACCCAAAACCATGATAAAGTGATTAAAGGCTTTATGGGATTGACCACCGCCTTCAACAAAAACCGTATAAAGCCGGATGTGACTATTATGGGCGAAATGAAAACGCAGAACGAAGCCCGGTATATACATGGCGAGTACGGTAAAGGCCAATGGACTTTTTATGGCGGCCACGACCCCGAAGATTACCAGCACGCTGTAGGCGACCCTCCTACCGATTTAAAACTACACCCTAATTCGCCGGGATATCGCTTAATTTTGAACAACGTATTATTCCCTGCTGCAAAAAAGAAAAAACAGAAAACTTAAATAAATCCTAACACCTCTTCATGAAACACTTTTACAGGACGCTTTTATTATTGATGATTTGCAAAGCGGCCTCGGCCCAATCAGTTGCCGGTACCTGGTACGGTATGCTTATTTGGCAAAGCGCCCAATTGCCCATTGTGTTACATATTGATAAAAACGGCGACCGCTACACCTCTACCTGGGATAGCCCGAGTCAGGGCGCTAAAGGCCTCGCCACTTTAAAAACTAACTTTTACGGTAACCAATTGGCTATTGATGGCTCAAACTACGGCGTAAAAATTAACGGAACCTTTGTGCCCGACAGCAATATTATCCGGGCTGAGTTTTCGCAGGGGCAGGCTAACCTGCCGCTCCGGCTGCAACGGACTCCGGTTGCGGTATCGTCGCAGGCGTTGTCGGCCCGTCCGCAAGAACCTAACGATATACCCTATCAGCAAGAAGATGTGGTGTTTACCAATACTAAAGCCGGCGTAAAACTGGCCGGTACGCTGACATTGCCTGCTCATGGTAAAGCCAGCAAAATAGTGGTGCTCATTAGTGGTTCCGGAGCGCAAAACCGTAACGAGGAATTGACGGATTTTAATCACCGTCCCTTTTTAGTTTGGAGTGATTGGCTTACCCGTCAGGATATTGCCGTGTTACGCTATGACGACCGCGGCGTTGCCCAGTCGACCGGGGACTTCCAGACCGCTACTACTGCTGATTTTGCCGACGACGCCGAGGCAGCAGTCAAATACATACAATCGCGTTCTGATTTGAAAGGCATGCAAATAGGTCTGCTTGGTCATAGCGAGGGCGGCCTGATAGCGCCAATGGTGGCAGCACGCAACAAGGCTGTTAAATTTTTGGTTTTACTGGCAGCGCCCGGCGTACCCATCAGGGAATTAATGGTCAGACAATCGGCCGACCAGATGCGACTGGCCGGGGCATCCCCTCTAAACATCGAAACATCCAAAGCCATCAACCGGACTATTTACGCGGTATTTCCTCGCTACCCTTTGCTTTCCGATTCGTCGTTCAAACGCAAACTGACTGACGTAGTTTACAAGGAACTCACCGGTGCGGCCAAACGCACATCCGACACAGCAGCCAAACAATCAGAAATCAATGAATCGGTGAGCGCTATTGTTGACCCGTTGGTGACTCCCTGGTACCGGTATTTTATTACTGCCGACCCAACTCCTTATTTAACAAAAGTTAACTGCCCTGTGCTGGCTTTAAATGGCACCTTAGACATGCAGGTCAACAGCGAAGAAAACCTGGCTGGCATCAAAGCATCGATGCAGAAAGCAGGTAATAAAAACTATACTATTGTAGCCATGACCGGCCTTAACCACCTGATGCAAAAAGCTCAAACAGGTGCCCTGTCCGAGTATGGCAAAATCACTGAAACAGTAAATCCGGTAGCACTACAAAAGGTATCCAGCTGGATTAAAGCATTAAAGTAAGATTGGGGTGATATTAAGAAATTTACTAAACGGAAGCTCAGTTGATATAACCGGGCTTTTTTTTGCGTGAAGTTTTTTGCAAAGCATTTTATGTTGCACAGATCTCAGTGACTTAAACGATATTTATTTTTATTAATACGTGGTATTTTTATTTATTAATCAAAATCGACGCTAGTAAATTTAACTCAATATTTATACGTACCTAGGAGCTGCTTTCAATTATTTAGACGGCTCAAAAGTTGAATAAATATTATTGTTAAGTTTCAGATTCTAGATAAATAATACTTTATTTAGTAACGATTTGAACTGTCTGCCGAAACATCAAAAACGGACGTTTTTCGCTAGATGCTGCGGTGCTCACATGAATGTTGTTTTGAAACTCAGTAGTGTAATCGAACAAGGCAATTAAAACCATTAACCTTAACCAACCTCATTGAAAAACAATTTTATTAAATGCATACAGGCCAGCCTCATTTCAGGCATTTTTTGCTTTATAAGTTGCGTGGCATCAGCCCAGACTCCCGTTGATAAAATACCTTACGGCAATATCGGCTCTTTGTCGCTCAGCACTAATACCCAATGGCTTGATGATTACTTCGGAAAAAAGATCACCGACTCGGTTCAAATAGTTGGATTGGGCGAGGTAAGCCATGGCGGCATTGAGCCCATGGATTTTCAGGTTAAGATGATCCAATACCTGGTAGAGAAAAAAGGCTTTCGAAACGTTTGTATTGAACATGCCGATTTTCAGCCTTTCAGCGCCATTAGAAATTATTTAAATAATAACAATCTTAAGGATAGCACCATTGAAAAATTTACAATTGAAAGTAATTTTACATCAGCATTGAAGAAAAAATTTTCTAATCTTTTCTTTTGGTTAAAAGCATACAACATCAATCATCCGCAAAATAAAGTGCAAGTAGCAGGTTTTGACCTCGACAGAAGTACTCATATTATAGATTTTGTACTTAACAATTATGTGACGCCAATCAGCCCGTCCGATGGAGCTGCAAATGCAAAGCTGTTTGAAAATCTTCCAAATGAATTAAAATTTCAGAAAATCAGCACCTGGCTTAAAGCAAACCAAAAGCTTATTGAAAAGAAATTTCCGCCAGCCGATGTCAAATGGTTAAAATTTCACCTTTCTAGTTTCGAATACGGTATTAAAGAAACATCCATGAAAGATGGTGATTTTAAGGAAATAAATAATGACAGTTCTTCTCGATACCGCGACAGCATGATGTTCGAAAACGTCAGGTATTTTGCCAAGTCGCAGAAAACGGTATTGATTGCCCACAACGCTCATCTGACAAAAAGCGATGACCTAAGAATGGGTAAAAGGCTGGACCAATATTACCATCAGCGCTATTATTTAGTGCTAACCGACTTTTCTAAAACTGCAAATATTGAAGTTGAGCAGGAAAATGGAAGTATGCCTTACGTCACAAAAAGTTTCACACCGGATGAAACTACCGTAGCTTTTGAAATAATGCAAAAGTTTGGAATAGTGAGCGGCATTTTTCAGCACACAGAAATGAGCAAATTACGGTTGCTCACCAGAACAAATAACATTGATGCAAAAGGTATTTCATTTACATCAATTGCGCGTAAAAACGCGTTTGATTCGCTTGTGATTTTTGAAAACATCACGCCAGGAAAAGATGGAAAAGCGCAATAGTAGACTAATGAAAACGAAGATTATTATCATCGTAACTTTATCATTATTGCCGATGATGTTGACAGCTCAATCCATTCAGCAGATTAGTCGTAAGAGCTGTGACAGTGCCATGATTGAAATCGATAGATTGATGAATACGGAGATCAGCGAAAAAACAAAGCTGGTCGGATTAGGCGACTTGGCATGGATGATTAAAGAAACTCAGACCTTTAACACGGCGCTTTGCGCTTATCTAATCTCGAAAAAGAAATTTCGTAACGTTATTCTACCTCAGGACGAATGGATTTTAAAACAGTTAAATGATTACCTGATTGCCGACAGCCCTACCGACAGTGCTAAACTTAAATTACTGATGCTTAGTTCTTTTGATAATCCTGAGTTCAATAACGCCGTTTTTGAAAGCTTTTTGATTTGGACTAAGAATTACAATTTAAACCATAAAGGTGATAAAGTGAATTTATACGGTGTTAATCATGACAGCGAAATACCAAGTGCCTATTTTTTAGCTGCTTATATATATCCTGCTGATCAGACAAGTGCAATGTCGTTTGCAAAAAAATGGGATACGAATTTTTACGATGAGAAAAAACGGCTGAAAGACGTAGAACAATGGTACTTTAAATTAAGTAGATCACCCGCATTGCCTGCAACGCAAAAATTATTAGCTCAAAAATGCGGTGAGGATATCAGTTATAACAAAAACTTGTTCAAGATAGACTCAGCTACACAAAAATTCCCCGTAGTGAGGATGATCGAAGAGCTTGGTTTAGTAAGAGATAGAATAATAAAGTATGCCGATAAAAAAGCCGTGCTGTTTGGCTCCAACCGATTGGTATCAAAATGCGATATAAGTTCCAGTTTTATCATTGATGAAAAGACGATGCCAAGTCTTGGGCAACTTCTTGACCGCGAATTACATTCATCCTATTATGCTTGTGTAACCGACTTTAGTACGCCGGCAACGATTGTAACTTTTGATGTATATGGCCGAAAATTGAATAGTGAGATATTTCAGCCCTCAGAAAAAGCAAAAACTATTTTTAAAAAAGGCGACCGGTATTTTAACAGCACTAATGCCACCTGTTTAGATGGCTATTTGCAGCCCACAATTAATTATTATAAAGGCTTCAATTTTACGGCGACTTATAACAAAGCAATTCTACCCTTTGATGCTTTGTTTATTTTTAACGAATTAACAACGTCTGCGCCTATTACCTACTAGCCAACTGATATTTACTAAACAACCTTCTATCACCATAATACTTAAAAATCCATGAAACACTTTTTACTGATCCTAATTTTAGCATGTTTATTTGCAGGTAGTTCAAAAGCACAATTGGTAATGCGAAATTTAGGGTTTGAGTATGTCAACACCAAAGGTTACGCTTCGAGCTGGGATTCAAATAGCGACAAAGGAAAATATATGATGACCCTGGATACCACCGTGGCTCACACCGGCAAATGTTCGTACTATTTAGCATCAACCAAAGATTCTACCGACCGTGGAAACGCTGTCGTAACATCAGTCATTATCGGCCCCAACCTATCAAGTAAACATGTTATACGTATTTCTGCCTATGTAAAAACAGAAAACCTGAGCGACGGTTCGGTAGTTATAGGATTACAGCTTAACGGCGTCAATGGCGCGCTTAAAAGTGCAGGATCTAACGGACAAGCAAAAGGCGGAACCGAAAACTGGAAAAAGCACATTGTTGAAGTGCCTATTACACTGGATGTCCAGTCCGTTGTTTTTGGAGCCCATATGACAGGCAAAGGCAAAGTATGGCTTGATGATTTTGAAATAACGCTTGATGACGTTCCGTTGAAAAATACGCTAATACAGCCCTGACAGTAGTGATGCAGAAAAGTCAGTGTTTAAAAAAAGCTTAAAATCAAAAAAGCCTCAAAAATTCAAGGCTTTTTTTTGTGGGAGCTACTGGGTTCGAACCAGTGACCCTCTGCTTGTAAGGCAGATGCTCTGAACCAGCTGAGCTAAGCTCCCTTTTGTACCCCCGGATTTGGCAACCCGTTCGTTCCGTTTGGGGATGCAAACATAGCAGGATGATTCAATTATTCAAAATAAAATTTCAAGTTTTTGCGCATTAAATGCCTTTAATCAGCTAAGTGACTTATGCTCAAATAAATATTTTTCACATAAGTCACCACACAGCTATCAAGCAAAAAGGTATCAGAAATATTTACACGTTGCCGTATGCATTAGACTGGCCGCCATCAATGGCAATTACTTGTCCGTTTACATAGCTGCAATCTTCGCTTAGCAGAAACACCACCAGCTTGCCAACCTCTTCAGGCAAACCTAAGCGTTTGGTGGGGTTAGCCTGGGCGTAATCAGTTTCTGCCTGTTTCGGGTCTGCCGGGTTTACCTGTTTAAAAGCTTCGGCCACCATCGGCGTTAAAATGGCGCCCGGTGCAATGGCGTTTGTTTGTATGCCGTGACGGCCATATTCCAAGGCGGCGTTTTTGGTGATACCGGCTACCGCGTGTTTGGTCGCTACATAAGCCGTTTGGTTAGCTACGCCCCTGATGCCCCCTACCGAGGCTACATTAACAATACGGCCATACTCCTGCTTCTGCATCACCGGTATAACGTATTTCAAGCCATAGTAAACGCCCATCAGGTTAATGTCTACCACCTTTTTAAATACTGCTAAATCATAATCTACCAACGGTGCCTGGCGCCCTTCGATGCCTGCGTTATTGTAAAAACCATCAATGCGGCCAAAAGCCTCTACCGTATCGTCTACATATTTCTTCACTGCGGCTTCGTCTGATACGTCGGCTACCGAGGTAATAATTTTTGCCTGCGGATATTGGCCCTCAATATCTGCTTTTGCTTTGTCGAGCGATGCTGCGTTATAATCTACCAGCGAAAGCAAAGCGCCGTTTTTGGCCGCTTCGACTGCAGCAGCATAGCCTAAACCCATAGCTGCGCCGGTAATGATGATGACCTTATTTTCTAAACTGTTCATAGGTTGTTATCTCCTTTAAAGTAAAAACTTGGTTTGATTCACAAAGTTCTGTACCCTGGCGGCGTAACAATTGCACTAAGTGCACCATCATTAGCACAATTTGAACATCTAACTCTAAGTCGTCAAAAATTTCTTGCCGCTTGCTGCGCTTCCCTAAATTGTTCAGGCGTATAGCCGGTTTGCTTTTTAAAGAACCGGGCAAAGTAAGACTGATCGGAAAAGCCGAGCTGGTAAGCAATTTCTTTGACAGACAACCGGTGATGATAAATCTCGCGCTTAGCCTCGATGAGTAACAATTGACTCA